>JBOGWZ010000076.1:0-6555 GCA_050694075.1 Actinomycetota bacterium
AGTCCTTGCCGACCTCGAACCCCCGCGTGCCGGAGGGGATGACGATGGCCGAGATCTCCTTGCGGCCCCCCGCCTCGCCGGTCACGGCGGTGACCGTGACGAACGACGTGATCGGAGTCCCGGAGTTGGTGATGAACGACTTCGAACCGTTGACGACCCACTGCCCGTCCTCGAGCCGGGCCGTGGTCCTCGTGGCCCCCGCATCGGAGCCTCCTCCGGGCTCGGTCAGGCCGAAGCCGCCGAGAGCTTCGCCGGTGGCCAGCGGCGGCAACCACTTCTGCTTCTGCTCCTGGGTCCCGAAACGGAAGATGGGCATGGCGCCCAGCCCTACCGCAGCCTCCAGCGTGATCGCCAGCGACGAGTCCACCCGTGCGAGCTCCTCGATCGCCAGGCACAGCGTCAGGAAGTCCGCCCCCGACCCCCCGTACTCCTCCGGGAACGGCAGACCGAACAGCCCGAGCTCCCCCATCTGCTTGACGGCCTCCATCGGGAGCTCGTGCTCGTGGTCCCACCGCTCCGCGTGTGGCCGGATCGCGTCGTCGACGAACGACCGGACCGTCTTTTGGAACTCCCGCTGCTCGGGCGAGAGATCGAGATCCATTCGAGTAGAGCCTAACGGGCGAAAAGCTTGGGCAGCCTCGCCTTGTTCGCCAGTGTGCCGCGCAGGCGGAGCTTGCGCGTCAAGAGGGCTCGACGTGGATCTGCACGCCCGACCGCGATCTTGGCCCAGTCGGCCGAGGAGACCCGCAGCCGCAGCGCGGGGTTGCCCACCCGACCCGGCTTCGCCTCCGCGTGACCGTCCGTCACCACGAGGTGCCACGGCTCGGCGTCGGTGAAATCCCATTCGACCGGACCGCCGAGCGTGCGCGCCACCTCGATATCCGTGGAGCGCGCTACGCCTTCGAACAAGACCTCGAATGCTTCCGGCGTCATCTCAGGCTCGCGCCTGTCGTCGCCGATGACACCGGCGCGGATCAGCGCCCACACGCGGCGGGCGCGCTCATCGAACGGCAGGTCGGGGTCGATCCGCGACAACATCTGTACCTCCGACGGATCGATCCCGATGCGCTTGATCTTCGTGTAGAAGGAGCGCATCCCGAACGCGTAGACCTCCTCCAGGGTGAACCCGAAACATTCGACGTAAGAAGAATCGAAGTTCGGTGGGATGAAGACTCCCGCGGTCCACCCTAGGACCCGATTCCACATCTCGATCGCTGCGGCCCGACACTCGGCCGAGGTGTGCGCGAGGTCTCCGAGGAACTTCACGCCGAAGGCGACGTGGCGCGATTCGTCGCGCGAAACGTTGTCGATGCCCTCCGAGAAGCCGGGAAGGAGCCGGTAGTTCTTGAGGTAACGCTGGATGAAGTGCTGGCCGGGGATCGCGAGCAGTCCCTCGATCACGAGGTGGTAGAGCGCGATCGTCTGCGTGAGGAGCGGCAGGTCCTTCGGCTTGCGCCGCAGCGCCTCGGTGACGCGGTCCAGCTCGGCGAAGACCTGGCGGAATCCCCACGTCAGATACGGATCCATCGCGTCGAGCGTCGTTTGGGTATCGGTGCCCTTGCCCGCCACTTCGCGAAGGAAGCGATCGAAGAAGACGTGGTGGCGTGTCTCGTCCACGATCTGCGTCGTGAGAAAGATCTGTTCGGGATAGCCGGGGGCGGCATCGGCAACGGGCGTCAGGGTCCGGGCCACGGACTCCTCGCCCACGAGGAAGAGCGCATAGTTCCAGAGCGCGGCCTCACGCTGGCGCTCGTCCAGGCGCTCCCGCCAGTGCTCGGAGTCCACCGAGAAATCGATCGCGGTCGCGCTCCAGTTGTTCTCCTCCCACAACCGGTACAGCCGCTCGTACGAGATGACTTCGGACCGCTCCAGATCGTCACCCATCGATACCTCCTTCGGGGGAACCCCGGCGCCAAGGCGCCTCACTGGTTCCCCTCGACCCCTCCTTCCTACCCGAACAAGTTGGGCAGTTTCCGCTTCGCCGCCAGGGGGCCGTGCACCCGAAGCTTACGCGTCAGCAGCGCCCAGCGCGGATCCCCGCGGCCGACCGCGATCTTCGCCCACTCCGCGGGGGAGACCTCGAGGCGCAACACCGGGTTGTCGACGCGACCCATCTTCGCCTCCACCTCCGCATCGGTGACGACGAGATGCCACGGCTCCGCGTCGGTGAACTCCCACTGGATCGCTCCCCCCACCGAGCGCGCGACCTCCACAGAAGTGGCGCGGGCGGTGGCCTCGAACAGGATCTCGAACGCCTCCTGCGTGAGCTCGGGCTCTCGCTCGTCGTCTCCCAGCACGCCGGCGTCGATGAGCACCCACAGCCTGCGGGCGCGTTCTTCGTAGGACAGCGAGCGATCGTCGCGTGCGAGTAGCCCCAACTCGTCTGGGTCGATGTCGAGCTCCTCGAGCTTCGACTCGATCGTGCGCAGCCCGTACGAGTAGATGTCCGCGAGGGTGAAGCCGAAGCACTCGACGTAAGAGGCGTCCCGCCCTGGGGGGATGAACACGCCCACCATCCACGGGAGGGCCCGGTCGAGCATGCGGACGGTGGCCTGCCGGCACTCGGGGCTCTGTGCGTTGAGGTCGTTGAGCAGGCGGATGCCAAGGACCACGTGACGCTTCACGTCGCGATCGATGTGCTTCAGGCCGGCGGCCAGGCCGGGCAGGATCCCCTCCCTCTCGACGTAGCCCTGGATGAAGTGGTGGCCGGGGATCGCCAGCACGCCCTCGATGACGATGTGGCACAGCGCCACGTACTGCGCGAGGGCCGGCCGTTTCGCAGGCTCGTTCCTGAGGGCGCCGCCGACCCGCTCGAGCTCACCGAAGAGCTGCCGGAAGCCCCACGTCAGCCGGCCCCGCGCCGCGTCCATCGTCGAGGCGCGGTCGTGCCCCTGTCCGGCGACCTCTCGGAGGAACCGGTCCAGGAACACCTCGTGACGGGCCTCGTCCGCCACCTGACCGGCGAGCGCGGGGGCCTCGGGACGCCCGGCCGCGGCTCCGAGGACCCACGGGATGGTGCGCTCGATCTTCTCGACGCCGACCAGGAACAGCGCGTAGTACCACAGCGCCGAGTCCCG
This sequence comes from Actinomycetota bacterium, assembly GCA_050694075.1. Lineage (GTDB taxonomy): Bacteria > Actinomycetota > CADDZG01 > CADDZG01 > WHSQ01 > JBOGWZ01. Next base: position 3,078 of record JBOGWZ010000076.1, read on the forward strand.
CTGCAGGTCGGTGAGGCGTTCCCGCCAGTGCTCGGCGTCGGCGCTCAGGTCGATCCCGGCCGCGCTCCAGCCGCCGTCCTCCCACTCTTGGAAGAGATCGTCGTAGCCCGTCATCCCGCCTCCGTCCCGAGGTCGGATTGGTGGTCTATCCTGGCGGGTAGAAACTTGACCGGATAGTCAAGTAGGAGGAGCCGTGGACTTCGCCTTTCCCGAGGAACATATCGAGCTGCAGAAGTGGGCGCGCGAGTTCGCCGAGAAGGAGATCCGGCCGGTCGCGCCGCAGTACGACGAGAGCGAGGAGTTCCCGTGGGAGGTCCTGAAGAAGGCCGCGCAGACGGGGCTCTACGCACCCGACATCTATCTCCAGGCGCAGCAGGACACCACCGGGCTCACCCTCCCCATCGTGATGGAGGAGGTCTTCTGGGGCTGCGCCGGGATCGGGCTTTGCATCTTCGGCACCGGCTTACCCCTCTCCGCGCTGGCGGCGGTCGGCACACCCGAGCAGCTGTTCGAGTGGGCACCCAAGATGTTCGGAACCACCGAGGACCCGAAGGTCGCTGCGTTCTGCGTCACGGAGCCGCATGCGGGCTCCGACGTGCGAAGCCTGAAGACGAGGGCCCGTCGCGAGGGCGATGAGTGGATTCTCAACGGCCAGAAGGTCTTCATCACCAACGGGCAATACGCCGACGTCTACATAGTGGTCGCGACCGTCGATCCCGAGCTCGGTCACCGCGGCCAGGCGAGCTTCATCGTGACCCGCGATGACGGCATAAGGCCGGGGAAGAAGGAGAAGAAGCTCGGGATCCGCGCCTCGGATACCTCCGAGGTGCTCCTCGAAGACGTTCGCATCCCCCTCGACCGCGTCGTCGGGGGCTTGGACCGGCTCGATCAGAAGCTCGACAGGGCGCGCAAGGGTGAGTCCACCGGAAAGTCGTCGGCCGCGCTCCGCACGTTCGAGGTGACGCGTCCAGCCGTCGCGGCGCAGGCCGTTGGGATCGCGCGCGCCGCACTCGAGTTCGCGGTCGATTACGCGAAAGACCGGAAGGCCTTCGGGGTGCCTATCTCCCAGCACCAAAGCATCCAGAACCACCTCGCGGACATGGCGGTCGAAGTTGAGTGCGCCCGCCTGCTCGTCTATCGCGCCGCGTGGCTCGCCGCCAACGGACAGCCGTTCAACAAGGCGGAGGGCTCGATGTCGAAGCTCAAGGCGGGCGAGACGGCCGTGTCGGTGACGGAGAAGGCGGTGCAGATCCTCGGAGGCTACGGCTACATCAAGGACTTCCCGGTCGAGAAGTGGTACCGAGACTCGAAGATCTATACGATCTTCGAAGGTACCTCCGAGATCCAGCGCATGGTGATCGCCCGCGCCCTCATCGGCTAACCGCCGAGTTGCATCTCAGCCCCCCCTATAGGGGCCCTCAGATCCAAGTCGGCGTCGGTTTGCTAGCCGGTCAGCTCGGCCGGCGTCACCTCGAGCTTTAGGTTCGCTCCGTCGCGGTACACCGTCACCGCGACCGAGCGTCCGATCGTCGTGGTGTCCATCACGCGCTGCAGATCGTTCATGTCCGCCACGGCCACGTCGTCGATCTCGAGGATCAGGTCTTCCGGCCGGATCCCGGCCTGCTGGGCCGGGCTTGCCGGCACGACCTCGACGACCTCGATCCCCCGGTCACGCCCCGTCGCGTTCGCGACACGCGGCGGCAGCGGCCTCGGGCCCCCGACGATCCCGAGGTAGGCGCGGCGGACGCGTCCCTCCGACATCAGCGCCGAGATGATTCTCCGGGTCGCGACGTTGATCGGGACCGCGAGACCGAGTCCCTGTCCGACCGCCGGTCCGATGAGCGCGGTGTTGATGCCGACGACCTCGCCCCGCCCGTTCGCCAGCGCTCCGCCGGAGTTGCCGGGATGGAGCGCGGCGTCCGTCTGGATGACGTTCTCCACGAAACGAGTGACCGATCCGGCTTGGGTCGCGAAGCTCCTCCCGAGCGCGCTCACGATCCCGGCGGTCACCGATCCTCCGAAGCCTAGCGGATTGCCCATCGCCACGACGAGCTGGCCGACCTTGAGCTCGGCCGCGTCGCCCAGCGTCGCCGAGTGCAGGGTGCCGTTGGTGCGCACGACGGCGAGGTCGGACAGCCGATCGGCTCCAACGACCTCGACCTCGAGCTCGCGCCCGTCGACGAACGACGCGACCGCTCCAAAGGACCCCGCCACGACGTGGGCCGACGTGATCATGAACCCGTCCGGGGTGATCGCAACCGCGCTCCCCCCGCCGTCGAGCTGTCTGCCGCCCCTCACGCGGTGGTAGACGCGCAGGTTTGCGACCGCGGGCGCCAGCAGCTCCACGACGTGCGTGACGACCTCGGAATACGCGTCGAGGGCGCGTTCCTCCTGCTTCATGACTTCCGCCGCGAGCGCGGCCCCTCCGCGCGTGCCCTTTCTACGTCCACCAGCGCCTCCTGGAGTTTCTCGATCCATTCTGACTCGTGCTCGGCCACGAGCCGGACGCACCACCCGAGCGCGTGACTGCGGCTGCGCGCCACGCCCGCGTCGACGAGGGTGTCCAGGACCCTCCTCTCGTCCATCCGCAGGCGCGTCATCACCGGGAGGCTGACGGTCGTGAACAGCGCCCGGAGCTCCCCGCAACGCGCCCCCCACGAGACCTTGCGTCTGAAGCGCCGCTGGGCGTCCACCGCGATGCGCATGCGGCGCCCCCGCGTCTCCTCGCGGAAGGACGCGATGCGGGCGCGCCGGGCCTCGTCCCGGGCCGCCCCGCTGGCGTCCTTGGGCAGCTCGACGTCGGGCAGCTCGCCGACGACGAGGATCTCCTCGCGGTCGACCTCCACCTCGGGGGCGCCCTCGAACCAGCCGTCGGGGAGGGCGCCGGCGAAGTAGGCGGCGATGACCTCCGGCTCGCTCTGCATGTATTACATAATTACACACTTGCACAGACTGGTCTAGCGGGGCACGAGGGCCCACGTCCGCCCCCCGTACGCGCCCTCCACGAGGGCGCCGGGGGCGGGGCCCTCCACCACCGCGTAATCGGCCTCGAAGCCCTCCCCCGCCGTGCGCCGGTCCCAGCGCTCCGCCAGCTCGGCGTAGCGGATGCGAAGGTCGTTGCCTACAAGAGAGGGGTCGTCGTAGGCGCCGAGGCGGCACCCGGAGAACTGGAACAGCAGGAAGCCGAGCACGTCGGGGCCCTCGACCACGACGACGTCGTCGGGCCCGAGCCGCGCCGCCGCCCTCCGGACGAACCCGTCGCCTCCGAGGTCGTCGGAGTCGTAGACGAAGCCGGCGTCGTCGCGTCGCAGGATCTCGTCGAGCCCCTGCGACGCCAGCACCGGCGAGGGCACGGCCGCGGCCACCAGCACGAGCGCCGACGCGGCCGCCGCCGCCCGGGAACGGCCGGCGAGCGATCTCAGAAAGACGGTGGCCGCGAGCCCCGCGAACGCGGCCCCCAGCAGATGCGCCACCGGCC
>JBOGWZ010000077.1:0-6545 GCA_050694075.1 Actinomycetota bacterium
GCGCGGACTCCTCGGGCGTCTCCCGGTCGGTGCTGCACACGACTTCGGGCCCGACCGGCGGCTCGTAGGGATCGTCGATCCCCGTGAAGCCCTTTATCTCACCGGCCCGCGCCTTCTGGTAGAGACCCTTCACGTCGCGCTCCTCACACACCTCGAGGGGGGCGTCGGCGAAGACCTCGATGAAATCCTTGATCATCACCCGCGCCTCCTCGCGCACCGAGCGGTAGGGCGATATCGCGGCAGTGATCACGAAGACGCCGTTCCTCTGCAACAGGTGGGCGACGAAGGCGATCCGACGGATGTTCGTGTCTCGGTCCTCCTTGGAAAAGCCCAGGCCCTTCGAGAGGTTCTCCCTGACGACGTCTCCATCGAGGATCTCGACCGGGACCCCCGACTCCATCAGCTTGTCCTGGACCCCGTGGGCGATCGTGGTCTTGCCGGAGCCGGACAGCCCTGTGAACCAGATGACGGCTCCGCGTTCGCGATTCGCCTGCTTCATGGATCCCTCCGTTTCCTTCCGATCAATCAGCCCAGGACCGACTTGCCCAGCGCTCCCTTTGCGGGTGGGAGGCCGAACAGATCGAGGACCGTGCAATGCACGTCCCACAGGTGCAGTCCGTCTCGGCGGCCCGGCTGCTGGCCCGGCGCGTTGTTCATGATGAAGATGCCGTACTCGGCATGGTTGGCCTCGTCGGGACCCGTGTCGTTCTCGAATGTATAGATCGACCCGTGCCCGAGAGACCCGACGCTGCGCCAGCGCAGGCCTCCGAAGATGACGATGAGGTCCGGAGGCACGCCGTTCGGGGTGACGTAGATGTCTTCGGGCTTGAGGGCCTTGTTTCCCAGGGGCTTGCCCTCGTGATCCGTCATCGCCTCGATCTTGGAGATCAGCTCCGCGCGCACCGATTCGTACTCACGCTGCGGGATGACCCCGTTGGGCTCCCGGCCCTCGACGTTCAGGAACAGGCGACCGTAGTAACCACCGTCCCCCCACGCCATCGTCTTCGACCAGTTGATGCTCATCTTGTTGATGGGGGTGATCTCGTTCGGCATCCCCCCCGACCCGGTCCCGCCCGACCCGTCCTCGTCGAACGCCAGGTATCCCTCCGTAACCAGCCACTCGTTGAAACAGACACCGCCGACCATGGCCTTGGCGCCGTGGTCGGAGACGACGAGGACGGTGGTGTTCTCGTCGGCATGCCGGTCGAGTAGCTCGCCGACCTTTCCGTCGAGGTATCGGTAGTACTCGCGCAGCGCCTCCCGGTAGGGGTTGTCCGGCTTGAAGCGCGGGTGGTTCGGGTCGATGAAACTCCAGATCCCGTGGTTGAGCCGGTCCGGACCCATCTCGACCATCGCGAAGAAATCCCACGGCTTCGTCTGAAGGAGATGGTCTGCCGCCTTGAACCGTTGCTCTGTCATCCGATACGACTCATCGATGATGTACTGGGTGTTGTCCGTGCGGAAATTGCGCACGTCGAAGACGTATTCACCTACGGCGGCCTTCAGCTCCGACTTGAGCTCCTTGGGATACGTGTAATCGGCCTCGTCGTTCGGCGTCAGGAAGCAACCGATCTGAACGCCTTTCAACTCCTTCGGTGGATACGAGGGCGGAACCGACATCACGATCGAGTCCTTCCCGACCCCGGACAGGATGTCCCAAACGGTCGGCTCCTTGATGGCCCACGATGTCGCGAAACTGAGCCCCTCGTAGGTGTGGTCCTTGCGGTTGCGGAACCCGTAGATACCGAGGGTGCCGGGATCCTTCGAGGTCATCATGCACATCCACGCCGGAACTGTGATCGGAGGGGTGATCGACTCCAGGGGCCCCCACACGCCGTTCTCACGCAGCTTCGTGATGTTCGGCATGTCCCCTGCGTACGCGTCGAATACGTGCTCGGGCGGAGCGCAGTCCAGGCCGATCACCATGACCCTGCGCTTTCCGTCCGCCTTCTTGAGCTTGTCGAGAAGACCCATGTCGCTACTTAACCTCCTAGCTGCGCGCCCGCATGTCCTCGATGAGGATGCGGGCGACCTCGGGACGAGAGAACTCCGGGGGCGGCTCCTGGCCCTCCCTCAGCATGCTTCGAACCTGGGTGCCCGACAGGTGCACGTGGTGCTCTTGGTCGTGGGGACAGGTCTTGTTGGAGGCCATGCCCCCGCAGGCGCGGCAGAAGAACGAATGCTCGAACTTCAACGGCCAGATCCCGAGCTCACTCGGCTCGAAATCGTCGAACACCTTCTGAGCCTCATAGGTCCCGTAGTAGTCCCCGACACCGGCATGATCGCGTCCGACGATGAAGTGCGTCATACCGTAGTTCTTACGGATGAGCGCGTGCCAGATCGCCTCGCGGGGGCCCGCGTACCGCATCGCCGCCGGGAACACCGACAGGATCACCCTGTCCGGGGGGTAGTAGTTAGCCATCAGGATCTCGTAGCACTTCATACGGGTCTCGGCCGGGATGTCGTCGCCCTTCGTACCGCCGACGAGGGGGTGGATGACGAGCCCGTCGGTGATCTCGAGCGCGACCTTGGTGAGGTACTCGTGGGCCCTGTGGATCGGGTTGCGCGTCTGGAAGGCCACCACGGTCCTCCACCCGAACCCGGCGAGCTTCTCCCGAAGCTGCGCGGGGGTGCGACGGTGGTCCGCGAACTCGTGAGCGTAGACGTTCTCGAGAACGGTGACCTCCCCACCCACGTAGTAGGGCTTCTGCGAAAAGAGGTAGGTGACGCCGGGGTGGGCTTCGTCGGTGGTCTTGTAGGTCAGCTCAGCCTCCCGCTTGACGTCGTAGTCGTAAACGTCCTCGACGTCGATGATCGCCACCGGCCGCCCCTCGTAGGTCAGCGCGGCCCGCTTACCGCCGTCGAGACCCTTCGCTTCCTCCTGGGACGCCGACAGCGTGATCGGCAGGCTCCACGGCAACCCACTCGCAAGCCTCATGTCCTCGACAACCGGCTCGTAGTCCGAGCGCGTCATGAAGCCGCGGTTCGGGGACACCGCCCCGACCGCCAGCAGCTCGAGATCGGACAGCACGCGGCGCGCCGTGACCTCGATCGCGGGGAGGCTGGATGCCTCGGCGCGCAGGTCGTCGAGCTCCTGCGGACCGGCGAGCCGCAGCTCGAGTGCGCCTCCATGCGGAGGGAAGCCGGGCACATCCTTGAGGGTGCTGGGCACAGATTTTCTCCTCGGTCGTCTCGAACGGTTGGGGGCGAGCACCCGGAGGAGCGGAGCTCACACTCCGGGCACACTCCTATAGCACTCTACCTTACCAGGAGCGCCGGGGGGGTGCCAGCCGCGATCAGTCACCTCCCAGGCGGCGGTTGATCGCGTCCAGCGTCGCGCGCACCGCGGCCTCGCTTGTGGGCCCCTCGCGCACGAGAGCGGTCCCGACGGTCTCGAGGTCACCGTCGCGGACCAGCACCATCACGGCCTCGCGACCGAGTACCGAGACCATCGACGCTCCCGCCAGCATGAAGTCGACCTCCTCCACGAGGCGACCGGCCGCATGGAGGGTTGCCTCCGCGAGAACCCGGAGGCTGTGGGGGGTCTTCTCGCCCCGCGCTTGCCCGACCACGTCCCCGCCCTCGCCGCCCAAGACGACCTCGGCCTCGGCGCCGCCGAGGAGGGAGGAGGCCAGCAGCACCTTGCGGAGTGGTGGACGTCTCGCGACTCGACGGCCGCCGGGACGCGGGGCCTGTTCGGCGGGAACCGACAGGGGCCCTCGCATCAACGCCTCCTGCTCGGCGACCTCGGCGGCTCGCTGAAGTGATTCCCGGTCCCCGAAGTGAGACTCCGCCTCGAGCTCGAAGACGAAGATCTTGTTCAGAGAACCCTGAAGCCCGCGACGGGTGACTTCGTCGACGATGGCCTTGCGCACGGCATCCAGGTCAGTACCCAGCCGGGCGAACGCCTGGATCTCCGCCGGTGAGGTGTCGTCGTCCGGCCCGGCGAGGATGACGCAGCCGAGCACCCCCTCGATGCCCTCGACCGCCTTCTCCAGTTCGACCAGGGCCGTGCTTTCGCTCACTTCTCGGGTTCTCCTCGTCCGCGGGCCTATCCAAAAGGATAAGCGATGCCGCGAATGCCCAGGTCGGGCCGCATAAAAGCGCACCCGTCGAGCCTTCTTCCCGGCCGAAACCGGTTTACAACTCAACGGGTGCGTAGGGGACTCTACCGAGCGATCCTGAACGCTGACAACCCCCCCGGCCGAGATTTTTTCGCGTCTTCCCAGAGGGTACGCCGCCCCTCCGATCAGGCGGAAAGGAGGACACCGGCGGGGACGTGGCGAAGCAAGCGACGCAACTGGGGGTTCTTGCCCGACTCCAGGGCCTGTGGGAGGATGCCGCCGGCCCAGCGTCGGGCATGGGGTTTTCGCGGGCCCCCCAATAGACAGAACGAAGGAGCGGCGGATGCTCACAGGGTCTCCTCGCGCATGGCTCGTTGCGACCTTTTTAGCGACACTGCTTGTCCCCTCTGTCGGGTCCGTCGCCGACCCCGGCGACGATCTGAGGGCCACGGAGCAGAAGCTCAACGTCATCCGCGACAAGATCGAAGAGGGCGAATCCGAAGCGCAATTCCTCAAGAGGCGAGTCGCCGCGCTCAACGAGAACCTCACGATCCTTCAGATCCAGATCAACAAGCTCGATGCCCGCATCACGCGCATCGAGTCCGACGTTCGAAACGCGCAGGCGCGCATAGATCGCACGCAAGCCGAGATCGACAGGGTCCAGGACCTCGCCACCGAGCAGGCCGTCGCTCTCTACAAGAGCGGGGGCACGGAGACGCTGGACGCGTTGATCGGCTCCCGGACACTGGCCGAGCTCAATCAGCGGCTGGAGTTCCTGGGGATCACCGCGGAACGCAACACCGGAGCCCTGATCCAGTACCACAGGCTGCGGCTTGCGATCCAGGTGGAGCAGGCCGAGCTGTTCGCCAAGAAGAAGGAACTGTCGACGGTGCTCGCCGAACAGTCACGTCTGCACGAGCGCAGGGCCGAGCAGCGCGCCCAGCTCGCCGCAGATCTCGAGAAGCTCAACGGGAGGCTGGCGAGCTGGCGACACCGGGAGGGCAGCCTGGAGGAGGTCGCGCTCCGCCTCACGGGCGACATCCAGTCGGCGCAGGCCAAGGCGGCGGTCGCGACCCTCGGGGAATCGGCCCAGGGCTTCATCTGGCCGCTCAACGGTCCCGTGACCTCCGGCTTCGGAGAACGCTGGGGAAGGATGCACACCGGTATCGACATCGACGGGTACACCGGCCAGCCGATCGTGGCCTCCAAGGCCGGCCAGGTGATCATGTCCTCGTACTACTCGGGCTACGGCAACACCGTGATCGTCGACCACGGCGGCGGCTATGCCACGCTGTACGCGCACATGTCGGACTTCGCGACCTCTTCCGGCAAGTACGTCGAGCAGGGAAAGATCGTCGGCTACGTCGGCTGCACCGGATCGTGCACGGGGGACCACCTCCACTTCGAGGTGCGCATCAACGGGAACCCGGTGGACCCGATGAAATACCTGCCCTAACAACGCCGTTCTGTCTGCATATCCCGGTGGTTTCGCGCGCCGACGGTCCGCCCCCCAGAAACAATCGCCCGATAGATTGCTTTCGAGGAGTTGGGAGATCGTCGACGGCCCATCGCGAATCGAGGGAGAGGATGGCGCTTACCTGGCCTTCACGATCCGGCGAGGGACTGAGACCCGAACCATCAACGTGATGAACCTCGATCCCGCCGCGGCCCGAGGAGCAGCGGTGGAAGCTGTACTCCACACGCCCGAACCGCCGGCGATCGCGACCTTCCGGATCCCAATCGTTGTTGGCCAGAGGGTTCGCTACGTCGGGCCTGGCTCCGACGAACCCCAGCGTCACGAGTCGGGCACGGTGGTTGACGTCAACCAGTACGCCAACGAAGTCGTCGTGGCATGGGACGTTTCGTCGACCCTCGCTCACGGCCGCCCGGAGGACGATCTGGAGCCGGTCGATAGCTGACGCTCATCCCCGGTAGGCCCGATGAGCCCTGCACTAAGAACGCCGTTCTGTCTGCACATCCCGGTAGTTTCGCGCGCCGAAAAAGTGCCGGGATGTGCAGACAAAAGAGCGGGGCTACATCATGCCGCCCATACCGCCCATGCCGGCGTGGTCGTGGGCGCCGTGGGCCTCTTCTTCCTCCTCCGGCTTGTCCACGACCGTGGCCTCGGTCGTCAGCATGAGACCTGCGATCGACGCCGCGTTCTCGAGTGCGGCACGGGTCACGCGCGCCGGGTCGATGATCCCGGCCTTGAACATGTCCACGTATTCGCCCGCCGCGGCGTCGAGCCCGTGGCCCGGCTTCTCGCCACGCACCCGCTCGACCACCACCCCGCCCTCGAAGCCGGCGTTCTGGGCGATCCACGACAGCGGGGCCTTGAGCGCGTTGAGAACGACTCTCGCTCCGGCGGCCTCGTCGTCTTCGAGCTCGAGCGCCTCGACCGCCTCCTGGGCCTTCAGGAGGGTCACTCCCCCGCCTGCGACGACGCCTTCCTCGACGGCCGCACGCGTCGCGGACACCGAG
>JBOGWZ010000078.1:0-6520 GCA_050694075.1 Actinomycetota bacterium
GCGCTGAGGTGGGAGACGCTCGACCTGGCCTCCATCCGGGGCGTGCAGGCGATACTGGGCCCGACCGTCCTGGTGGAGCCGCGCGCGGCCGCAACCGCCGCGTGGCTGGGGGCCGGTGGCGGGGCGGCGGCCGTCGGGGTTTGGCTGTCGGTGGTGAGACCAAGCTCGGCGGCGGGATGGCTGTGGTGGGCGCTGGAGGGAGCGGTCGGCGCCCTTGCCCTGGTGACCGTGTTCTGGGGGCCCACGATCGTCCCGAGCGACCCCTTCCCTCGCGCCCTCGAGTGGGTGGGCGCGGTGGCCGCGGTCGCGGCGGTCGAGTGTGCGCTGGCGGCCCTGTGCGCTCGCTTTGGGTCGGTCTTCGGGTGGGTGGCGGTGGGCGTGGGCGTGGGCGCGGTCGCGGTCGCCACGGGGGCCGCGCTCGTGCCGGGGGTTCTGTAGGTGCTTGCCTTCGCGCAGCTCGGTCACGCTGGGATCGCGATGGCGCTCGTGGCGACGGCGTCACTCCCCCAGTCGCTCCGCAGCCGGTTCGTCACTGCGGGCGCCGCGGCCGGGGTAACGCTGTCCGTTCTTCTCGCGCTCTCGGGCGGGGACGATCAGACCTGGCGTACCACTCTCCTGACGTCGGAGGCTGCGACCGTCGTCGGGCTGTCCGGCGCATGCGCGTGGCTTCTGGTGGGGCTGCTGGACCTCGGGAGTGGCCGCTGGGACCAAGCGTCGCTCGTGGGAGTGAGCGTTTCCGGACTGGCGCTGTTCGCGTCGAATCGGTGGCTGGTTCCCGGTCTGATCTTCTGGATGTGCGCGGCCCTTGCGGTGGCGGTGGGGATCCGCACCGAGGGTGCGGGGGGGTGGGCGGGTCTCGCGGCGGCGCTGTCCGATGCGGCGGTGGTCGCGGTGCTCGTCGTGCACGGGATCGATCGGGGCGAGTGGGGTATGCCGGCGCCGCTTTCGGGGTGGGAGCTCTATGTCGTGTTGGGGGCGGCGGCCCTGCGCTCGGGGGCATTTCCGGGGGTCGGACCCTTCGAGCTCACTCGGTACCGTGCCGCGTTGGCTCCGGTCGTGATCGGAGGCTCGTTCGCGCTGCTCCTTCGCGTCGGCGCGCGCGCCGAGCCGTGGGCGGGCGTGGCGCTATTGGTCGTGGCGCTCGCGGTCGCCGGGTGGACGGTGGCTCAACGCGATCCGGCTCGCGCCGCGGTCGCGAGCTGGCCGATCGCCCTCTGTCTCGGCGCCGCATACGTGGCCCCCGGCGTGGTGCCCGGGGCGGCCGCGGCGGCGCTCGTGATCGCGACGCTGGTGGTCCTGTGGCCCCTGAGTCCCGGCCGGGGACGCGCGGAACGAGGGCTGGTGCTCACGTTCGCTCCCGCGACCGCCGGGTTCGTGGTGATCGTCGGGGCCGCGCGCGCGGCGTTCGCGCATGCGGTGGGGGCCGAGGGCGAGACCGCGTCGCTCGCGTGGACAGTCGCGGCCGCCCTGCTACCGGTGACCCTCGCCGCCGGCGTCGTCGTCGGCGTGAGGGTCGCTCGTCAGAGCGAGCCGCGCGGCTACGAGCCGGCCGCAGTGGTCGGAACCTGGGTCGTCTTCGCGGCCGCGATCGTGCTCGGGCTCGCGATCCGGGCCGTTCTCGGGATCTCTGCCGAGGTGCTCGGCCCCCCCGAGCGCGTTCTCGGGCTCCTGGTGGTCGCCCTCGCTGCGGCTGCGCTGGCCGCTTACCTCGCCGGGCGCACGCGCACCCCGCTTCCTGCTCACGGGCGAGGCGACGTCTTCCGCCTCGAGGTCACAACCGGATGGCCGCGCGCCGCCCGCGTCGCCTCGACGACCGCACCGGCAATCACCGCCCTGGCCCTGGGGGCGACGCTGTGGTTGGCGTACGAGGGACTCAGGGAAGGGTTCCTCTGATAGACGCGATGTCAAACCTAGACTGACCCAATGGCGAGAAAGCGGGCACCGGCGCGACCCCGATCCCGAACCCAACGTCTGCTTCTGCGCTTCGGGTGGCTGTTGCCGGTGGCGGCCCTTCTCATCGGGGGAGCGCTTCTGTTCCTCACCTACGCCTTCGCCTCTATCCCGCTGCCCAGAGACATCAAGCTTGTGTCTTCTGCCGAGGTATTCGACGCCAGCGGACGTCCGATCGGGACCTTCTCGGGCGAGGTCAAGCGATTCCTCATCGACACCCAGGAGCTCCTGAGGGAAAAGCCCTACATCGGGCAGGCGGTCGTAACCGCTGAGGACAAGGACTTCTACGAGCACGGAGGACTCTCGGTACGGGGGATCGTGCGCGCCGCGTGGGCCAACATCACCGGAGGGGAGATCACTCAGGGCGGCTCGACGATCTCGCAGCAGTACGTGAAGAACGCGGTGCTCAATAATCCGTCCCGCACGATCACGCGCAAGTTGGAGGAGGCCGTCCTTGCGATCAAGCTGGAGCGGCGCTACTCGAAGAAGGAGATCCTGGCCTTCTACCTCAACACGATGTACCTGGGCCGGGGCGCGTACGGGGTCGAGGCGGCAGCCCGCGCCTACTTCGACAAGCATGCGGACGAGCTGACATTGGGTGAGGCTGCGTATTTCGCCGGGATCATCCCGGCCCCCGAGTCCTACCAACCGGACGAGAACAAGCGTGGTGCGATCGAACGACGCGACCGAGTGCTCGACCTCATGGTCGACGAGGGCTACATCTCGCCGGAGCGCGCGGCTCGAGCGAAGCGGGAACGGCTCAGGCTCGCGGACGGCACGGAGCTAAGAACGCGACGGCAGCAGGCCGCGTACTTCATGGAGTGGCTGCGGAAGGAGTATCTGTACCCGGAGTTCGGCAACGATCTTTACACCCGCGGCCTTCAGATCCACACGACGCTGAACCTTGACATGCAGAGCTACGCCGAGGAAGCCGTGGGGTCGATCCTTCCCAACCCAGAGGATCCCGAAGCGGCGCTCGTCTCCGTCACGCCACGGGGGGCCGTGCGGGCGTTCGTCGGGGGCCGGGAGTTCACGAGCCTCAAGAGGGCGCGGGGCTTCAACTACGCGGGCGACTTCCCCGGGCGCCACTCCGGATCTGCCTACAAACCGTTTACCTTGCTCACGGCGATCGAGGAGGGGATCTCGCCGCAGTCCCGTTTCGTCGGCTCGAGTCCGCTGTCCGTCGACGAGTGCGCCGGGGCAGACGGCATCCCACCGTGGGATGTCGAGAACTACGGCGGCTCCTCCTACGGCACGCTTTCGCTCGTGGAGGCGACGACGAACTCGGTCAACACGGTGTTCGCACAGCTAATCGCGGAGGTCGGGCCGGAAAAGGTGGCCGAGACTATCGAGGACTTCGCCTTCGCGCCCAAGAACGGCGAGAAGGAGATCTCACCCAACTGCTCGCTGGCGCTGGGCGCCTATGACGTCACGCCGGTCGAGATGGCGCGCGCCTTCGCGGGCTTCGCGGCGCGGGGGAGGCTGCCGGATGTCATGCCGATCCGCTACGTCACCGACAGCGAGGGCAACTGCATCAAGGCGTACCGCCCGGTGGACATCGAGTGTGAGGAGAAGGAGGACTTCGGCGCCGGTCGGGTCGCGGATCAGAACGACGTCGACGTCTTGAACCAGGTGCTCACGAACGTGGTCTCGGGCGGAACGGCGACCGCCGCCGACATCGGACGCCCGGTGGCGGGCAAGACCGGCACGACACAGGACAACCGCGACGCGTGGTTCGCGGGGTACGTTCCGCAACTCACAACCGTCGTGTGGATGGGCTATCCGCTCGACAAGCAAACGGGGAAGACGCCGTTGATGCAGTACTGCTCCGACCCCGAGCTGTGCAAGCCGGTACAGGGGATCGAAGTCACGGGCGGTTCGTTCCCCGCGCAGATCTGGGCGGCATACATGAGCAGGGCCGTGGCGAACATGGAGATCGAGGAGTTCCCCGCGCCGGTCGACCTTCCCGACGAAGTGCTGAACTCGGCCCCCCCGCCCCCGCCGAAGCCGTCCCCGACCAAAGACAAGGAACCCACGCCCTCCCCGACCCCCGAGCCCAGCCCCACCGTCGAGCCGGCCCCGACCACCGAACCGTCCCCGAACCCGGAGCCCACCATCGTCCCGACCCCGACCGGAGGACAGGGAGGCGAGCCATAGCGGAAAGCCCCGTTGGGGCGAACTTTTCGCTTCTACGTGCACATGCGTCCAATACAAGCGAACAGCTTCCGATAGGACGCGGGCCCGGATCGTGTCGCACCCCTCCTCTAGGGTGGTCGCCGACAGTCGACCGGTCTGAGAAAAGGGAGGTGCTAGCATGATCGACCGGCAGCGCCGCTGCTGCAGAACAAGATCCCCTGCCCTCTCAGCGCGAGGCGAGCGCGGAGGGCCTCGGCACCGAGAAACGGTGCGAGTCCGGAGGAGGAATAGATGCGCAACTACGAAGCCATGGTCATCGTGGATGCGCGCCTCGAAGAGGGCGACATCCAGAAGGCCGTCGATCGCTTCCTAGAGGTGATCGGAGAGGCCGGGGGCGAGGTCACCGGGGTGGACCGCTGGGGCCTGCGCCGCTTCGCCTACGAGATCGGCCATCAGAACGAGGGTTATTACTTCATCGCGAACTTCAAGGCTTCCGAGGATGCGGTGGATGGGCTCAAGCGAACGCTTCAGATCTCGGACGAGTACATCCGGGGGAAGATCGTCCGGCCGGAGTAGCCGGGCGCAGGACGAAGGAGAAGTAGATGCCAGACAACACGATCACACTCGTCGGGAACGTGACCAACGATCCCGAGCTGCGGTTCACGCCCTCGGGGCGCCAGGTCGCCAACTTCTCGATCGCGGTGAACCGCCGCTTCCGTAACTCCGAGGGAGTGTGGGAGGACCGGCTCGAGGGGTTCTTCCGCTGCAACGTGTGGGGCGAGATGGCCGAGAACGTGGCCGAGACGCTCCAGAAGGGGACTCGCGTGGTGCTCACCGGGCGGCTCCAGCAGCGTACGTGGGAGGGGCCGGAGGGCGAACGGCGCGAGGCGACCGAGATCAACATCGACGAGGTCGGCCCTTCCCTCAGGTGGGCGACCGCGCAGGTGACGAAGTCCCGTCGGTCGGGCGCCCCCGCGGCTCCGGCTCCGCAGGAGTCGGGAACGCCCGAGTGGCCGGCGCCGCAGAGCGAGTCGCGAGTCGGCGCGTCAGAGGAAGAGGGGAGTTTCTAGGCCGTGGCACCTCGTCCCAGAGAGAAGAGGAAGCCGAAGCCGCAGGCGCCCCGGAAGGGGCGGAAGCGCTACTGCCAGTTCTGCGCCGACAAGACCGCCTACATCGACTACAAGGACATCGCGATGCTCAGGAAGTTCATGAGCGAGCGCGGCAAGATCCGGGCCCGGCGCGTCACCGGCAACTGCGCTCAGCACCAGCGACTGGTCGCGTCGGCCGTCAAGAACGCGCGTGAGATGGCATTGCTCCCGTACTCGGCGAGGTAGGCGGCTCGGATGAAGATCATCCTGTCCCAGGACGTCGACAAGGTCGGCAACAAGGGAGACGTCGTCACGGTAGCGGACGGCTTCGCGCGCAATTATCTGATCCCCAAGGGCTTCGCGATCCTCGCGTCGAGGGGCGCGCTCCGGCAGGCGGATCAGATGCGGAAGGCGCGCGAAGAGAAGGATCGCAAAGCGCGAGAAGAGGCCGCGGAGAGGGTCGAGCTCCTGGCCTCTCAGCCCGTCTACATCGCGGCGCGCGCCGGAGAGGGCGGCAGGCTGTTTGGCTCGGTCACGAAGTCGGACGTTGCACGCGCGGTCGAGGAGCAACTTGGTCAGTTGGTTGACCGGCACATCATCCGTCTGGAGGATCCGATCCGGGTCATCGGAACCCACCACGTCGAGGTGCATCTGCACGAGGACGTCAACGCGCTCGTGACCGTCGAGGTCATCCCCTACGAGGAGGACGAAGACACCTCGTAGGACCGTTCTCTGCTAACAGCGGGGTCGTTTTCCGCGGTCCTACGCGAACAGAATGGCGGCGCCCCGGGCCCCTTCCGTTTTGTTCGTCTCAGACCGCGTTTTCCGACCCCTGAGTTAGCACAGAACGGCGTATCCACAGCCGTTCACGAAGAGTTCACAGCTTGTGGGGGCTTGTTGCGAACAGGCGCGGGCGCATACCGTGCGTGAAGTCGCCCGGCGACGCGGGGGCCGGGCGGCCACTTCCCAGGGGGGCGGGAATCCAGGTTCCTGTCGTACCCCCCGTCTACAGTACGAACGGACGTTCGGTACCGAGGCGGAGGTGGCAGTGGCGCAGCGGGCTCCCATACGAGAGGTGCGGCCGAACCGCATTCCGCCCCATAACCTCGACGCCGAGCAGTCGGTGCTCGGGGCGATGCTCGAGTCCAAAGAGGCGATCGCCAACGTCCTCGAGATCGTCAACGCCGACGACTTCTACCGCCCGTCCCACCAGGTCATCTACGACACGATCCTGTCGCTCTACGGTCGGGGCGAGGCACCGGATGCGATCACGGTCGCCGAGGAACTCGCGCGCCGGGGAGCGCTCGAGCAGATCGGGGGCAAGCCCTACATCCACGGCCTGCTCG
>JBOGWZ010000079.1:0-6510 GCA_050694075.1 Actinomycetota bacterium
TCACTCGAGGCCGTGAGGTGTCCCCTGCTGCTCGTCCATTCGCGCAACGACCACACCGCGCACCCCGTCAACGTCAAGCTGATCCACGACCGCGTCTCGTCAGAAGACAAGGAGATCGTGTGGCTCGATCGCTCCTACCATGTGATCACTCTCGACGTCGATCGCGACGAGGTCTTCGAGCGCACGCACGACTTCATCAAGAGACACAGCTGGTAAATACATGCCCTCTGAGAACCTCACTCTCGAAGGGCACATCATCGACTCTCTGACGCTCCCGAAGGTGCTCGACGAGATCATCGAGCTCGGCGCGGTCTACGAGATCGTCGATCTTCAGATCGGCGTCAAGCACGAGGATCCCTCGTTCGCACGCATCAAGATCACCACCGCTTCGGAGGACGAGCTCACCCGGCTGATCGACCGGCTGCGTCACCATGGCGCGAACCCCGAGACCGTGGAGGACGCGACTCTGGTGGAGGCGGATGCGGACGGGGCTCTCCCTCCGGGCTTCTACTCCACCACGAACCTCGAAACCGAGGTTCGGGTAGAGGGGCATTGGATCCGAGTCGATCACCCCGAGATGGACTGCGGCATCGTCGTCGAGGGCGAGCGCGCCCGCACCCTTCCGATGGGAGACGTGAAGAAGGGCATGACGGTCGTCA
Source organism: Actinomycetota bacterium (assembly GCA_050694075.1). GTDB lineage: Bacteria > Actinomycetota > CADDZG01 > CADDZG01 > WHSQ01 > JBOGWZ01. The sequence continues at coordinate 660 of JBOGWZ010000079.1, forward strand.
TGGGCGGCCTCGGCATCCGCGTGCTTCCCCTCGAGAAGCCGCGCGTCGACGAACGGCAATTGTTCGAGTTCATGGCGTCCGAGATATCCAGCGAGAAACCCAAGGCGCTTCTCGTCGAACGGGTCGCCGCCCAGATGGCCGAGGTGCGACGGCGGGGCGAGCGGATCCTCTGGGTCGCGGGCCCCGCGATCGTTCACACCGGGTCCGGCCCCGATGTGTGTGCGCTAATCCGTGCCGGCTACGTGAACGCGTTCTTCGCGGGGAACGGCGTCGCCGCCCACGACATCGAATCGAACATGTTCGGTACCTCCCTGGGGGTGTATCTATCGGAGGGCATCCCTGCCGAGCACGGCCACGAGCACCACATCCGCGCGATCAATGAGTTAAGGCGACATGGATCTTTTCAGGCGGCCATCGACGCGGGCGTCTTCACCGACGGCATCGTGTATCAATTGGTGACCGCGGGTGTCGACTATCTCTTTGGTGGCAGCGTCCGCGACGACGGCCCCCTTCCGGAAGTCGTCACCGACATGGAGGAAGTGCAGCGTCGGCTCCGCGCCCTCATCTGGGGTAAAGGCGGCAGCGACCTCGTCGGTTACTGCATCGTCGTCGGCACGATGCTCCACGGCATCGCCACGGGGAACTGCCTGCCGGCGTCGGTCCCGCTCGTATGCGTGGACATCAATCAAGCGACCGTAACCAAGCTGATGGATCGAGGTTCGTTTCAGTCGCTCGGGATCATCACGGACGTCGGGCTTTTCGTCCGCGAGCTCGCCGGACGACTCACTCAATCGAAGATCAGGTAGTCCTTGGTCTTCGCCGCGTCCGCGAGCTTCGGATCCTTGCGGTCGATGCGGTCCTGAACGAGCAGGAACACGCCCACGATCAAGGCCAGGAACAGGGGGAACGCCGCGACATGGGACGCGTTGGCAACCACATCCAGGACGTCGCGGCCCCCGAGGAACTGTCTACCCGGCTCCACGCCGTCGACGGGCCGGAACACGACATGGCGGGGCCCCCTTGTCGGCTCGACGTTCGGCACGTTCCTTTCCCGAGGCTCCCGCGCAGTCGGCGCGGTCCCTCTCTCGTCGTCGCCGGTCGGCTGGACCGTGCCCCCGCCGCTGTGCCCGCCTCCGCCCGAGCCGGACGAGGACGGCTCCTCGGCGGATCCGCCACCTCCGTCCGTCGGGGACGATCCGCCGTCCGTCGGGGACGTCCCTCCGCCCGTCCCTCCGCCCGAGGAAGGGGGCTCGGTGGCTCCCGAGGGGTCTTTGTTTCCGGGGTTTGGGTTCCCCGGGGGTTCTTCGGGCGGCGTGCCCGGGGAGGGGTTCCCTTTGTCGGGGTGGGGATCCTCTTTGGGGCCGGACTCGTTCTCGCTCGGGGCTTCGCAGGTCCCTTTCTTCTCGCAGCCCTGGGCCTGGGCGCTCGCGAGCGGGACGACCGAGAACAGGGCCACGGCCGCGAGCACTGCGAAGGTCCTTCGCGAAACCATCCTGTAAGGAGAATCGGCCGGCGATCGGGGCGGCTTGATGGCTACGAAGGACTAGTCCGCCACCAGGTCGCGGGCGGCTTCGGGCGGGAGTAGCCCCGCCGCCGCCACGCGCCCCACGAGCTCACGCCAGCGCGGGTCTCGCCCGTATACGGGTCGCAGCGCGGCCCGGGCCTCCTCGAGCCGTCCGGCGTTGGCCAGCATGACCGCGCGCCAGAACGAGAACTCGGCGTTGTCGGGCGCATGGCGGATCCCCAGCTCCTCCGCCGCCACGTAGAGCGCGAGGGCACCGTCGGCGTCGCCCTCGAGGATGAGCTCCTCGGCCTGCTCCATGCGATCGTAGGCGCGTCCGAGCTCGACCAGCCTGCGGAGCTCCGGTACGGGTTCGGGATGGTCCTCCACGCGCAGGTCGCAGATCGTCTCTCGGTAACGATCGCCGGAGGCTTCCGAGCGGACCACGAGGATCGCTGCGGATTGTCGTCCGCGGATGTCGCCGGCCTCCGCCTCTGCGGCGTCGAGCGTATCGAGGAGACGCTCCCGCAGATCACCCGACGCGCTCCGGTACGTCTCCGCCATCGCTCCCCATACCGTGGCGTGCTCCATCAGGTTCGCTTGGCAGGAGAATCCCTCTCCCAGCTCGTGTCCCGCCGCGGCGACGCATCCGGCGCCCGTGTGAGCGGCGACCTCGCCGCGCGCGTCGATCATCGCTACCTGACGGCGCTCGCCCTCGCGATCGACGGCGAGCAGCGCCGCAAGCGCGTCCGGTGCGCTCTTTCCGGCGCGCATCAGATCCAGACCGAGGGGGCCGTAGCTCGGCTCCGCGAACGATTGCGTTGCGACGGCGCCGGTTCCGGCCTCCGCCCAGGTCACGAGCGAACCGACCGAGAACCAGTGGGACTGCACGGCGACCCCCAGCTCCCCCGTGGCCGGGTCGCGGGCGACGATGGAGTAGGTCACAAGCCCAGCCTTTCCGCCAAGACCTCGGCCAACGTCGGGGAGGACACCTCCTCGAGCTCGTAGGTGGCTCGCACCGCGGGCTTGGCGATATCGCACACCCTGCGGAGGTCGATGGGGGTCGCGATCAGAACGACGTCCGCGTCGGACGCGTTGATCGTGCGCGCCAGCTCCTCCCTCTGCACGTCCGAGTAGCCCATCGCCGGGAGCAGCGCGCCGATGTGCGGGTAACGGTCGTACGTCTCTCGGATCGAGCCCGCGGCCCACGGCCGGGGATCGACGAGCGCCGTCGCTCCCGCCCGGCGCGCCGCGATCACTCCGGCGCCGTAGCCCATGCCGCCGTGCGTCAGGGTGGGGCCGTCCTCCACCACCAGCACGCGCTTGCCCTCGAGCGACGCCCCCTGTTCGAGCGTGATCGGCGACGACGCCTCGACCACGACGGCCTTCGGGTTCACCTCCTCGGCCGTCTTGCGGAGGGCCGCGACGTCGGCGGGTTCGGCCGTGTCCACCTTGTTGATCACGATGACGTCGGCCATCCTCAGGTTCGCCTCGCCGGGGTGGTACGAGGTTTCGTGTCCGACGCGCAGAGGGTCGGTCAGCGTGATGTGCACGTCGGGTGCATAGAACGGTAGGTCGTTGTTGCCCCCGTCCCACACGATGACGTCCGCGTCGGACTGCGCGCTCTCGAGGATCGCTCGGTAGTCGATTCCGGCGTAGACGATCGAGCCCTGCGAGATGTGCGGCTCGTACTCCTCCCGCTCCTCGATCGTGCAGTTCGCCGCAACGAGATCGTCGAACGTCTCGAACCGCTGCACGCCCTGCTCGACGAGGTTCCCGTAAGCCATCGGGTGGCGGACGACGGCGACGCGCTTGTTCGCTCCCTTGAGGATGCGCGACACGGCACGCGTGGTCTGAGATTTCCCGCTGCCGGTCCGCACGGCACACACCGCAACCACGGGAACGGTGGCGTGCAACATCGTGGCGCGGGGGCCGAGCAATGTGAAGTTCGCTCCGGCTGCGAGCGCGCGCGACGCCAGGTGCATGACGGTTTCGTGCGACACGTCGGAGTAAGCGAAGACGACATCCTCGACCCCGAGGCCTGATATCAGATCTTCGAGACCGTCCTCGGGATGTATCGGAATCCCTTCGGGGTAGAGACGACCGGCCAGCTCCGGAGGGTAGGAACGGCCTTCAATGCCGGGGATCTGGGTGGCGGTGAAAGCCACCACCTCGTAACGGTCGTCGTCCCGATACGCGACATTGAAGTTGTGGAAGTCCCGACCCGCGGCCCCCATGATCAACACACGGCGACGGCTGGTGGCCTCGGGGGTCATCGCCTCGGCAGACTACAACGGTAAGGTTGTCACCCATGGCCAGGAAGAAGCTGACGAAGAGGGGGTCCAAGCGACGCGTCCAGGTGATGGTCGCGGCTCGACGTCTCTTCGCCGAACAGGGCTACCACGGCACGACCGTCGGCGATGTGTGCGATGAGCTCGGCGTCGGCAAGGGCGTCTTCTACTGGTACTTCGACTCGAAGGAGGCGCTGTTCAAGGAGTTGCTTCGCACGTCTCTCTACGAGCTCCGGCGCGCGCAGGAAGAGGCGATCGAACAAGTGACCGATCCCGTCGAGCGCATAGAGCGCGGGATCCGAGCCTCGATCGATTTCTTCCGGAACGACCCCGGGCTTCTGCAGCTGATCCGGATCGCGGCGCGCTACGAGGAGTTCTCCGGGGTCGTCACCGAGGGCCAGGAGATCGTCGTCGCCGACACCGCCACCCATATCAAGGACGGCATGGCCGCGGGCGAGATCCGGCACGGCGACGCGGAGCTGATGGCCCACGGCGTGCTCGGGGCGATCTTCCACTTCGTCGAGACGTACTTCGGGATCGAGGGCAGCGCGAGCGACCGGCCGGAGCTGGCCGACGAAGCGGTGGCGTTCTGCCTGCGAGGACTCCTTACCTAGCCGTCGGCTCTGCCCGCGAGCGTTTTTTGCCAGCAAACCGGGGGGCAACCGGGCCCGTTGGGTAGCTCTCGTTGCAGCCGGATCTCGCGATCAAGATCGAACGTTTGTCCCGTACCAACTCTCATGTGAATCGAGACGAGGTGGGTGGTAGATCCATCGAATTCCCCGGGAAGGGGAAGGACCATGTGGAGCGCATCGTCATAACGAGACACCTCGAAGTCTGGCGTTGCAACGACACCTCCGTTACGCTGGAATTCCAATCGAGCCTGCTCACAGAGCGCGTCGAAGCAGAATCGAGCTTCGCCGATCGCAGCGCGGCGTGTGATGTCTAGCCCGCGCACGACGAAACGAACATGGCTATCGCAGCCAGCCTCCGTGCAGGCTTCGCAGCGAGCGCCCAACAATACGATTGCGCCCGCGCAGGTTAGGGAGACTGCGATGATTCCTTTAAGGCACATCAGTTTCGGATTCCGAAACTCAGATGCCTGAAAATGAACGTCGGCCATCCGCTCAGCTCGGGGGAGAAGACAGGGCCCTCTTGATCCCCCTCACCGCCTGGCGGATGCGCTGCTCGTTCTCGACGAGAGCAAAGCGCACGAAGCCGTCACCGGCCCGGCCGAAGCCGATCCCCGGCGAAACCGCGACCCTGCCCTCTGAAAGCAGATACTTCGAGAATTCGAGGGAGCCCATGGGAGCGAACGCGTCGGGTATGGGGGCCCACGCGAACATCGTGGCCGGAGGCCGGCGGATCTCCCAGCCGATGCGCTCCAACCCATCACACAGGACGTCCCGGCGGCTGCGGTAGATCTCTCGTATGTGCTTGGGCACCTCGGTGCACTCGTTGAGGCCGATGATCCCCGCGATCTGGATGGGCTGAAACACGCCGTAGTCGAGGTAGGACTTGAGCTTGGTGAGTGCACCGATGATCTCGGCGTTGCCCACGGCATAGGCGATGCGCCATCCGGGCATCGAGTACGACTTCGACATCGAGAAGAACTCGATCCCAATCTCCTTGGCTCCGGGTACCTGGAGCAGCGAAGGGGCGCGCTCCTCCTCGAACACGAGGTCCGCGTATGCATTGTCGTGTATCACCACGACATCGCGAGGGCGGGCGAACTCAACGAGCTGCTCGAAGAACCCAAGCGTCACGACCGCGGTCGTCGGGTTGTGAGGAAACGAGCACAGAACGACGCGCGGCTTGGGTTCGGAACGCTCGTAGGCCCTGACGAGATCCGAGAAGAAGTCCGAGTCGAGCGATAGGGGCACGGTCGTTACGTTGGCGCCGGCCAGGATCATCGCGTAGGTGTGTATCGGGTAGGTCGGCTCGGGCACCAGCACGGAGTCGCCCGGCTCGACCAATACCCACGCGAGATGCGACAGGCCCTCCTTCGCGCCGATCGTCACAACCGCCTCTCGCTCCGGATCCAGTTCGATGCCCCAGTAGC
>JBOGWZ010000080.1:0-2155 GCA_050694075.1 Actinomycetota bacterium
GGGCGCGGACTTCATCAAGACCTCGACGGGCAAGATCGGCGTCAGTGCAACCCTTCCCACGGCGCTCGTGATGGCCGAGGCGATCCGCGATTACTGCGACTTCACCGGACGGGCCGTCGGGCTCAAGGTGGCAGGAGGGATCAGGAACGCGAAGGATGCGATCCGATATCTGGTGATCGTCAACGAGACCTTGGGACAGGACTGGCTCGACCCCCAGCGGTTCCGGATCGGCGCCTCGTCGCTCCTCAACGACCTGCTGATGCAGATAGACAAGCAGCGCAATGGCTTCTATTCGGACCCCGATAGGTACACACTTGACTAGTCATGGCTAAGTGGGAGTACTCGCCGGCGCCCGAAGCGTCGGACATCGTTTCCGTCGACTCGACCTACGGCCTCTTCCTTGGAGGCGAGTTCGTCGAGCCTGCCTCGGGTGACTACATGAAGACGATCAATCCCGCGACCGAGGAGGTTCTCTCCGCCATACCCGTAGCCGGTGAGGCCGACATCGACCGAGCGGTCGTCGCGGCGCGTGACGCGTTCGCGGGCTGGCGCGATCTCGATCCTTCCGACCGGGCGAAGTATCTGTTCCGCATCGCTCGCGTCATACAGGAGCGTAGTCGCGAGCTCGCCGTGCTGGAGTCGATGAACGGCGGAAAGCCGATCAAGGAGAGCCGCGACGTCGACGTTCCGCTGACGGCCGCGCACTTCTTCTATCACGCCGGTTGGGCCGACAAGCTCGAGTACGCGTTCCCCGGCCGCCGCGCCGCTCCTATCGGCGTGTGCGCGCAGGTCATCCCCTGGAACTTCCCCTTGCTGATGCTGGCGTGGAAGATAGCGCCCGCGATCGCGTGCGGCAACACGGTCGTGCTCAAGCCGGCTGAGACCACCCCTCTGACAGCTTTGAAGTTCGCCGAGATCTGTGCACAGGTCGGCCTTCCGAACGGCGTCGTGAACATCGTCACGGGCGCGGGACCAACGGGCGCCGCGCTGGTGCGTCATCCCGACGTCGACAAGGTCGCGTTCACCGGTTCGACCGAGGTCGGGAAAGAGATCCAGCGAGCCCTCGCCGGCACGGGGAAGAGACTCACGCTCGAGCTCGGGGGGAAGGCGGCGAACGTCATCTTCGACGACGCCCCGCTCGATCAGGCCGTCGAGGGGATCGTGAACGGGATCTTCTTCAACCAGGGCCATGTGTGCTGCGCGGGGTCTCGACTGCTGGTGCAGGAGTCGGTCGTAGAGCGGCTTCTCGACAAGCTGAAGAGGCGCTTGAGAACGCTGCGGCTCGGCGATCCGCTCGACAAGAACACCGATATCGGTGCGATCAACTCGCGCGATCAGCTGGAGAAGATCCGCAGGCTGGTGGGAATCGGCGTCGAGGAGGGGGCCGAGATGTACCAGCCGCCGTGCGAGATCCCCGAACGCGGCTTCTGGTTCCCACCGACGCTGCTGACCGGTGTGTCGCAGAGCCACGTCGTGGCGCGGGAGGAGATCTTCGGCCCCGTCCTGTCGGTTATGACCTTCCGCACCCCCGAGGAGGCCGTCGAGAAGGCCAACAACACCCCGTACGGCCTGTCGGCGGGGGTCTGGACGGAGAAGGGCAGTCGCATCCTGTGGATGGCCGATCGCATGCGCGCCGGCGTGGTGTGGGCGAACACCTTCAATCGCTTCGATCCGGCCAGCCCATTCGGCGGGTACAAGGAGTCCGGGTTCGGGCGCGAGGGGGGTCGCCACGGCCTGGAGGCTTACGTGCGCCTGGAAAGCGTGTGAGCGACCGCCTCGACGTTCGCAAGACCTACAAGCTCTACATCGGCGGCGCCTTTCCGCGCTCTGAATCGGGTCGTTCCTACGAGGTCTCGGGCCACGACGGTTCGTTTCTCGCCAACGCCGTGCGGGCGTCCCGAAAGGATCTGCGCGACGCGGTGCGGGCCGCCCGGAAAGCGTGGCCCGAATGGGCGGGACTCACTGCCTACAACCGCGGCCAAGTCCTCTACCGGATCGCCGAGATGATGGAGTCGCGACGAGCGGACCTGGTGTCGGAGGTCGCCCGCGGGGAGGGCGGCGATGCCGCCGGCCAAGTCGAAGAGGCGATCGATACGTGGGTCTGGTACGCGGGATGGACCGACAAGCTGGCGCAAACGCTTGGGGGGCTGAACGA
>JBOGWZ010000080.1:2255-6476 GCA_050694075.1 Actinomycetota bacterium
CCCAGGACGCGAGCGCCGAGCGACCGCGCCACGATCGCCTCGTGGACGGTCGACATGCCCACGAGGTCTGCCCCGAAGCTCTTGAGCATCCGGACCTCCGCAGGGGTCTCGTAGGTAGGGCCGAGCAACCCCGCGTAAACACCCTCTCGGAGCGAGGGGTCGACCTCCCTGGCGAGCGCGCGCAAGGAGGGGTCGTACAGATCCGTGAGATCGAGAAAGTCGCGCTCGCCGAGCAGTGGGTTCGTCCCGGTCAGGTTGAGGTGGTCCGAGATCACCACCGGTGCTCCGATCTCGAGGTCGCTGGTGATGGCTCCCGCCGCGTTCGTCAAGACGATCGTGCGGCAGCCCGCGCCGACCGCGAGCCGAACCCACGCCGTTACCTCGGCCGAGGGGTGGCCTTCATAACCGTGCACGCGCCCCGCGAACAAGAGAGAAGGCACAGCTTCCACCTCCCCCGCGTACAACCTCCCCTCGTGTCCCGCGACGTGAGGTACCGGCATGCCTTCGATCTCCTGGTAGGGGATGGGTTGGGCTCCGGTGAGCGCAGGGCCCAGGCGTGACAACCCCGAGCCGAGCACGACCGCAACGCGCCAGTCCGCTCGACCCGTCAGGTCGGTGATCTGCCTCACGGGCGGATGTGGTCGATCACCACGGGGGCGGGCGCGGGGGGCTCGGGAGCGATCTCGATCGCGTCGTCCAACGCCGAGAAGGCCCCCTCGAAGCGGACGGGATCGTCGGTGTGCAGCTCGATGACCGGCTCACCCTCGTCGACCTGATCGCCGGGCTTCTTGAGGCACACGACGCCCGCGGCGGCGCTGACGGGATCCTCCTTGCGAGCACGGCCGGCCCCCAGCCGCCAGGCCGCGACTCCAACGGAGCGCGCGTCCAGTCGCGAGAGGTATCCGGATGCAGGCGCGTCGGAAGTCCGGCGCTCGGACGCCTCCGGCAATGCAGCGTCTGGATCGCCCCCCTGCGCCGAGACCATCGCCCGCCACCGCTCGATCGCGCGGCCGTCCTCGAGAGGGACGCGCGCATCCGCATCCACTCCCGCCAGCGCCAGCATCTCCTCTGCGAGCGCGATCGTCACGTCGACGAGATCTTCGGGTCCCTTGTTATCGAGGGTCTCCACGGCCTCGGTCACCTCGAGCGCGTTCCCGGCCGTCCGCCCCAGCGGGACGTCCATGTTGGTGATTACGGCCGAGGTCTTGACCCCATGTGCTTCTCCCAACTGCACCATCGTCTCCGCCAGCACCCGAGCGCGATCGACCTGGGGAAGAAAGGCCCCGGATCCAACCTTCACATCGAGCACGAGGGCCTCCGTGCCCTCGGCGATCTTCTTGGACATGATGGAGGACGCAATCAGGGGGATCGACTCGACGGTTCCGGTGACGTCGCGCAGCGCGTACAACTTGCGGTCTGCGGGGGCCAAGTCCGGACCGGCGGCGCAGATCACGCAGCCGACCTTTTTGAGGATCGTCACCATCTCGTCCGGAGATAGATCGACTCGGTATCCGGGGATCGACTCGAGCTTGTCGAGAGTTCCCCCGGTGTGGCCGAGCCCGCGGCCCGACAGCATCGGGTCCGCCGCTCCGCACGACGCAACCAGGGGGGCGAGCACCAAGGACACCTTGTCTCCCACCCCTCCGGTGGAATGCTTGTCCACCGTGGGTCGGTCCACGGAGGACAGGTCGAGACGCTCACCGGAGGAGATCATCGCCTGCGTCCAGGTGGCGAGCTCGTCGGCCTCCATCCCACGCCACATGGTCGCCATCAGCAGCGCAGCGGCCTGGTAATCGGGAACCTCGTCGCGCGTGTATGAGTCGATGAACCAGCGGATCTGCTCGTCGGTCAGGCGCGCGCCCTCGCGCTTCGTGCGAATGACGTCGAGTGCATCCACCCCTACGAAACATCCTTTGTGTATGCACAGGGGTCGAAATCCGACCCTGAGCACACACAAAGAGGCATGGGTCTCAGCCGCGGTGCCGTTCGAGCGTCTCGGTATCGAACGCGTCCGGGAGCAGCGAATCCAACCGCCGGGGCCCGTCCCCCGAATCGATGAGCAGCTCGGGCCCTCCGGCTTCGATCAGCAGCTGCCTGCACCTCCCACAGGGAGTGACGTGGCGCCCGTCCTGATCGACGACGCTCATCGCCACCAGTCGTCCGCCTCCCGAGTCGTAGAGGTCCGAAACGATCCCGCACTCCGCGCACAGCGTGAGTCCATACGACGCGTTCTCGACGTTGCAGCCCGTGACCATGCTGCCGTCGTTGGCTAGGGCGGCCGCACCTACTCGCAGTCGTGAGTAGGGCGCGTAGGCGCGCTGCGCCGCGGCGGAGGCCTCCGCTCTCAGCTCGTCCCAGTCGATCTCCGTCATGTCGGAGGAAGTGTCGCGCTTATTCCTTGACGTAGGGCTGTCCGTCGGCGGCTGGGGGCCGGGCGCGCCCCACCACGCCGGCTACCACGAGGATCGTCGCGACGTAGGGGGCCATGAGAAGGAATTCCGGCGGTATGGGGACGTCGAGGATCGCCAGCTTGTCCTGGAGCGATTCGGCAAACCCGAAGACCAGCGCGGCGCCAAAGGCCCCCACGGGGTTCCACCGGCCGAAGATCATTGCCGCCAGCGCGATGAACCCGCGCCCCGCGGTCATGTTCTCGTCGAACCGACCCACGGACCCAAGCGTGAAGTACGCGCCCGCGAGCCCTGCCATCATTCCGCCGAGCACCACGTTCTTGTAGCGGACGCGCAGGGGATCGATTCCGACCGTGTCCGCAGCCCTCGGGTGCTCGCCCACGGCTCTCACCCGAAGCCCCCAACGCGTTCTGAACAAGGCCACCTGGATGAGGATCACGAGCACGAACGTCGCATAGAGGAAGACGTTGCCCCGGAAGAAGATGGGTCCGATCAGGGGGATGTCGGAGAGCACCGGGAGGTTGATCTCGGAGAACCGTCCGGGGCTGTTGAGGTTCAGGTACTGAGTGAGGATCCGGGCCGAGAGATAACTCGTGATTCCGAGGGCGAATATGTTGATCACGGTTCCGGCAATGATCTGGTCGACGCGGTAGCGGATCGAGAAGACTCCGAGGACGAGCCCGAGCAGCGCTCCCGAGGCGATGCCGAGGAGCAGACCCACCAACAGACTCGATGCCGCGCTCGCCACGATCGCGCCGGTGAAGGCGGCGGTCAGCATCATGCCCTCGATGGCGATGTTGATGACCCCCGAACGCTCGCACAGCACGCCCGACAACGCCCCGAGGGTCAGCGGCACCGCGCGCAATAGCGTGCTCTCCAGCATCCCGAGGAGGTTCATCGAGTCTCCGCGCGCCGCCCATGCCAGGAAGGCCAAGATGAAGCAGGCCACCACGACACCGAGAACCAGGTACGTGCGCCGTTCGAAGCCGCGCGTGAGCTGGATCCCTCCGAGGAAGGCGCACACTCCCGCAAGCACGAAGGCCGTGCCTCGCGACGGTAGTACGAGATCGGGAACGCTCACGAAAGTACCGGGGGCGTCTAGTCCGAACGTCGAATCCAGCCCACCTTCGGACCCGAGCCCGAAGAGCCATACGATCGCGCCCCCGAGCACGATGAAGAGGATCCCGAACACTCGGGCGCGCTGAATCGAAACGACTCGCCCACGCCCCGCAATGGCGATGGTGCTCAAGATGCTGCCCTTTTGCCTGAGCCGCGGAGGCCGACCTGTGCCGACGAGGTCGTCAGAGGGCAAGTACCACGACCCAAGCCGTGAGGAGCACAGGCGCCCGAGCGAGGCTTAAAGGTTGCGCGGAGCGAGGGCGTCTGTGCGACGTAGCGGCGGGAGTGCGACGCGGCCCCGAACGCCATGAAGGAACAAGTCGAGTCGAGCAGCGAACTCATGAGGCCGCCCATGACTTCGTGAATATCTCTTCGTCCGCGACCCTCTCGGCGCGTATCCGGTAGATCGCCCTCACCAGCGCGGGGGCCGCCATGAAGGCGATGATCAAGGCCTGGATCACGACGATGATGTCCACGGGCACCGACGTCGCGGCCTGCATCCCGACCGACCCGGCCCGCAAGATCCCGAACAACAGCGCCGCCGCGACGACGCCCACGGGATTGGTGCGGCCCAGCAGAGCCAGGGCGATCGCATCGAAGCCGATGCCTGAGGCGAAGCCCGGAGCCAGGCTCTTTCGAACCCCGAGCAGTGTGCTGGCCCCCGCGAGGCCCGCCAGCCCGCCCGCCAGGAGCA
>JBOGWZ010000081.1:0-6470 GCA_050694075.1 Actinomycetota bacterium
GGGGGCTCACCGGGAGCAAGCTTCCAGTAAAGCAGCCTCGTGACGACGTACGTGCCGCTGCCGGCCGCGTTGCCGTCTTTGTCAAAGAGCTCGTAGGTCCCGCCGCCCGTTACGTTCTTGGGATCTCCAGGCCGGAACGTGCCCTTCCCCGTCATCGTGATCTTGGAGTTATCGGCCGCGGTAGCGGACGCGGTGCCTCCTTCGTTGATCTCGCCAGCCCCGAAGTCGATGCTGATGATGTCCCACCGGACCCTGGTCCCGCCCCCGCCGCCGGCGAGCGCGTTGGCACCTACCAACCCCGCCAGCAGCAGTATCGCCGCCGATACGACGGCCCATCGAGCTCTCATAGCGCCTCCCCCTTCTAGCTACAACGTCTAACGCGGGCGTGCCACTGCACGCCCGATCCCACCCCGGTAATGAGACACGCCGTGGACGAGGCCGACAAGGGGTTCGGGCAAGAAATGAGTCACCCTTCCTAACGCTGCCCCAGGAATACAAGCCCCTCGCAACTACCACGACGAGGCGTACCTGACCGAGCAATTTGATCTCAAAAGTCCCTTCTCGCGGGGCCGCCTGTCATACATCATGTGCCCCGTTGGTTCCGGCGGACCCGAGGGAGGTATCAGTGACAAAGATCAAGGTGTTAATCGCGAGCGTTGCCGCCGTGGTGGGGGCGATGCTCGCATTTTCGCTCGTGCCGGCGTCGTCGCAGCAGCCCCCAGCGCCGACGCAGTTCGAGCTGGTCGAGTTCACGGACAAGGCGAAGGAGATCTTCCTCGACCTAAACAAGAAGAACGAATTCGGCCCCGGCGACATGGTGGTAACAAGCTCGCCGATGTTCGATGCCGAGAACACTGGCGAGAGGGTGGGGAAATTCGCGGTGAACGTAAGCTTCTCGCCCCCGCGCCGATGCGAGTGCTTCACCTTCAACGGAGCCGTCAAGCTCGCAGACGGCAAGCTGTCCATATCCGGGCTCGGGGAATTCCGATCCTTCGAGACCGGGTTCGAGATCCCAATCGTCGGCGGGACGGGGATCTACAGCCGCGCCAGCGGAAGCGCCACACTCATCGAGGAAAGGATCGACGGCAAGAACGCCACGCGTTGGTCGTTCGAGGTCTTCATGAACTAGTTCACGGGGAAACGGGGCCGGGCGGCGGCTCGGCCCCCTGCGGCTCGACGCAGCGCGGAGATGAGCCCGAGCCAGCCGGCGACCATCAGGGCCAGTGCGCCATACACGAGGTAACGACCGAAGGACTCGGCGGCCTCGCCGATTCGCGTGATTGGGAGATCACCAGGAGGACGATCGGGGAAGCAATCAACCCTCGGGGCCATGCAGGCAGGTCGCGAGCGACGGCCACTCCGACCGTGGCGAGGATGAACGCCGCGGCCAGCAGCAAGATCGGGTTCTCATCGATACGGGTCAAGATGTCATCGAAGTAGATCCCGCCGATCTCATAGGCGACCACCGCGCTCACAGCACCGATCACGCAGAGAATCGCGCTGAGTCCGAGGCGCCATACCGGCTTGACGACCGCACACCCCAAGAGCGCTACGACCAAGATCGCCACGGTCGAGGAGCTCCCGACCTCCGCTCCCGCTTGCACGCCGAATGCCTCGAGGACAGCTGCCTGAAGAATGACGACGGCGGCCACCAGTAGGAACACCCAAGGGACCGTCTGCATGCGCCACTGGTAGAGAGCGATGAGCGCAAGAAGCAAGAGAAGGCTGGGGACAAGAAAGATCATGTAACGAGCTTAGGAGCAATGGTCAGTGCGGAGCCATGAAGCTACCCTCTCAACCGGGAGGGAGGCCACCACCACCTCAGCAGACTGACCAGGCCCTTCCAAGGATACGAATACGGCCCCGCGAAAGTGCCGGGATCTCCAGACAAAGGGCGTGGACCCGATCGGATTCGAACCGACGGCCTCCTGCATGCCATGCAGGCGCTCTACCAACTGAGCTACGGGCCCGTGGTTCGGAGTTTATGCGTTCACAGGCGTAGATTCCGCCAGGACTGTCACACCCTCCCGCTACCGTCAGGATGTGACGCCTTCAGAGATCGGTGAGCGGGCCGAGGCAGCGGTGTTGGCTGCCCTCGTCGGCATCGGGAAGCAAGTTCTGTTGCCCTTCGGAGAACGTCGCTACGACCTCGCCTATGAGGAGAACGGGCGGCTGGTGAAGGTTCAGTGCAAGGCCGGTTCGGTGCGGAAAGGGGCAGTGTGTTTTCGCACCCATAGCGTGGGGCGCTCTACGGTGAGGGACTACCGAGAAGATGTGGACTTCTTCGGCGTCTACTGTCATGGGCGCGAGGAGGTCTACCTCGTCCCGGTGGGCGACGTTCCCCTGAGAAGAGCCAGCCTACGACTTACACCAGCGCGCAATGGCCAGACTAGCGGTGTGCGGATGGCGGGGCGTTACCTCCTGAGAAACGGGGAGGTGAGATAGGCCCATGGCGACGCTCTACCAATTGAGCTAGGGGCGTGTGCGAACCGATGCTACCGGCTACGGGCTTCCTCCTCTGCGCCGGCGCCCGCGACCTCGCCTCCGTCGCTTGGTTGGTTCCGATCCCGCGATGCGCGGTGCGGCCGGCGCTCTCTCGCGACGCGGGCGATCTCCGGTCGCGTCGACCGGGGGCTCGGCCTCGAGTGGTTCCTCACGCTGCTCTTCGACGACGGTACGCGCCTCACGCTCCTCGGTGACCTTCAGCGTTATCCGGTACTCCTGCGGGCTCTCGGGCACGCCCCACTGCGACTGAAGTTCGCCGATCACTTGCTCGAGGGTGGTTCCGTCGGATGGCGCGGTGAGCGTGGCCGGTCGTTCCTTGCGAACTATGTCCTCGAGGGTGAGGGGGGCGGGTTGCGTGGGATCCGTAGGAGAGCGCCCGCGACGGCGGCGCCTGCGGCGACGAGCTGGGGCCGACCGACCCGCGCCTTCGGGCTGCTCGCGCCGTTGCTCTTCCCGGCGGGCCGCGGGCTGGCCCCCTTGGGCTTGTTTCCTTCTCCTACGTCGCCTCCGCCGCGGCTGGCTCATGACCGTCCCTCCTCCACGGGTCTTCGAACGGAACGACCGCGGCGTCGGACCATAGGCGCTCGAGGTTGTAGTAATCCCGGTCGTCCTTGTGGAAGACGTGGACCACGAAATCCACGTAGTCGAGGACGACCCAACGGCTTTCCCTTTCGCCTTCCCTGCGTGCGGGGCGGATGCTGCGATGCTGCAGGAGGCTTCTTTCCACCTCCTCGGCGATGGTGCGCACCTGGCGCTCGGTGTTCCCGTGACAGATCACGAAGTGATCGGTGATCACGAGCTGGCGCGACACGTCGAGGATCACGATGCGCTCGGCCTTCTTCGCCGATGCCGCCGCGGCGGCGGCAAGTGCTTCGGTCGCCTCGTTCATACGCTCCTAGCGTGCACGCAGAAAGTCTCTTCCAACCACGATCGTAAGGTCCACGATACCTTGCCGCTGCGCAGACACCTGAACTTCTCCGACCCCCAGCAGCTCCTTGGCTCGCTTGGCCACCGCCTGTCCCTGAGGCGTCGAGTCATAGGTGACGATCAACGTCGTCTTGTAGTCCAGACGCTGTGCGTTGCCGGTCAGCAGTACGCGGAACCCGTGACTGATCAGTCGCCGGGCAACCTCCTGACCGATACCGGGAACGCCGTTGCCGTTCAGGATCTGCACCTCGATCTCGTCTGCGGCCACCGATTCCGGACCAACGATCTCGGCGACGAACGCGGCGATCTCATCCGCGTCTGCCTGATACAACTCCTCGCCTCCTGGAGGTGTGATCTGTTGGACAGGGAGCGCGGCGAGCGCGCGGTCCTCGGATTCCAGCGCGGCCAGAGCGGTGAACAGATCCGCGTGCTGAGAGGAGTCCGCGTTCGACTCCGACAGCGCTTCCCCCGCGCCTCTCACCGCCCTGCCCAGCCCCTGAGGGTCATCGACGAACGTCTCGAAGAGGGCGTCCCAGAGCGCCAGATGACGCGAGCCGAGCTCGGCGTCGTCGCCGTCGATCCCCACGACGTACAGCAGCCTTACCAGGAACTGCGGTGCAATCCGCTGCAAACCCGGGGTGAACAACAGCCGCGCCTGATTCCTTCCCGCCGGAACGCGTACCTCGTCCGGAACGTCCACCGAGAGGGGACCGATCGCATTGAACAGAACGCGCGCGTCGCTGTCCGAGAGCTCCACGTAGCGGTCGATGTCTATGCCCATGAGGTTCTCGGTGCTCGAGAGCAGCAGCGGCACGCCCCCCGTTGCAAGGGCGTCACCCACTCCCAGCAGGCCGCGCCCCGGTATCTCTGCGGCGGTGTGTGCGGGAACGTAGACGAGTGCGCCTCTCTCTCTCTCTGAGTCGAAGGAGGCGAGCGCGAGCCACACGGCTCCACCCTGATTGCCTTCTTCCTCGCGCGTCCCGAACAGCAACGTGGTCGTTATCGTGTCCTTGGCCCCCGGGGGCCCGTTGGCTATCGGGGCTCGGTCGCGAGCCTCGTCGGCGTTGGTCAGGGCAAGAACGATCGCACCCAATGCGACGGCGCCCACGACCACGAGCGCCCCTCCCATCAGCGCGCTGCGCGTGCGCCTGCGCTTTTTTCTTTCCTCGAGGGCGGCCCGACGTGGTCCGAGGCGACGCTCAGGTGGAGGTGGGGGCGGGACAGGCGTTTGGACGCGCCCCGATCGGTGACGTCCGTCAGTCATCCGATCCCCCGATGTAGAGCCCTTGCTCGCGCACGTAGCTTCCGACCTCGGCAGGCACGAGGTAGTCGATCGGACGCCCCTCCCGGACGCGCCGCCTCACGTCGGTGGCCGAGATACCGATGGCGGGCATCTCCATCCTGTGGACCGGGGGCCAGCCCTCTTCCATTGTCATGTCCTCGAGCTCGAAACCGGGCCGGGTCACCGCGACGACGTCCGCGAGCTCCGCCAGGCGGTCCAGTCGGATCCATGTACCCAGCCTGAGGACGGCGTCGGCGCCGGCAATGAAGTAGAGCTCCACGTCACTGCCGTGGAAGCCCTTGAGCACCTCCATCGTGTCGGACGTGTAGGTCGGCCCCTTCCGGTCGAGCTCCATGCGCGACACGGCGAAGCTCGGATGACTGGAGGTCCCGAGCATGCACATCATGTAGCGGTCCTCGCCGTCCGAGTAGCGCTCTTTCTGCCACGGCTGGCCCGTGGGGACGAACAGGATCCGGTCCAGCCCGAAAGAGCTGAGTGCCTCCGACGCCGCCACCAGGTGGCCGAGGTGGAGCGGGTCGAACGTGCCTCCCAGGACCCCCAGGCGGCGAACAGGGCTCTGCATCCCTCTAGCTAACCGCACCCGACCGGGTCAGGCTCGGACCTGCCCCTCCCCCCACACGACGTACTTGGTGGTGGTCAGCTCATTCAGCCCCATGGGGCCTCGCGCGTGAAGCTTCTGGGTGGAGATCCCTATCTCCGCTCCGTAGCCGAACTCACCGCCGTCGGAGAACCTCGTCGACGCGTTCACGAAGATGGAACCGGAGTCCACCTCCGCCGCGAACCGGCGGGCCGCCGCTACGTCCTGCGTAACGATGGCCTCGGCATTCGACGTTCCCCACCGATTGACGTGCTCGATCGCCTCGTCGAGCGAGTCCACCACCCTCACGGCGAGAATGAGGTCGAGGAACTCCGTTGCCCAGTCGCCCTCGGTAGCGGCTTTGGCCTTGGGCCACACCTGACGGACGCGGTCGTCGCCCCGGACCTCCACGCCGAGACCGGCAAGAGCGTCGAGCGCCTCCGGCAGCCACTTGTCGGCGAGCTCCGCGTGCACGAGCAGGGTCTCGGCGGCATTGCACACACTGGGACGCTGCGTCTTCGCGTTCAGCACTATCTGCGTCGCCGTCTCCGGGTCGGCCGAGCCGTCGACGTACACGTGACAGTTGCCGTCGCCGTCGATGATGTACGGCACCGTGGCGTGGTCCTCGATGCTCTGGATCAGTGCCTGCCCCCCACGCGGCACGAGCAGATCGACGAGGCCCTTCGCCTGCATGAGGGCCACGGCCGAATCGCGGCTCGCATCCTCGACGAGTTGGACGGCGCCTTCCGGGACGCCGGCATCAAGTCCAGCATGATTCAAGACGGCAACGATCGCCTCATTCGACGATAGAGCCACGGACGATCCCCGCAGCACACATGCATTCCCAGACTTGAGACACAGCCCGGCCACGTCGGCCGTCACGTTGGGGCGTGCTTCGTAGATCACCGCGACCACCCCGAGCGGAACGCGTACCTTCTCGATAAGAATCCCGTTCGGCCGTTTCCACCCCGTCACCACTTCCCCGACGGGATCGGGCTGCGCCGCGATCGCGCGCAGGCCGTGGGCCATAGCGGCGATCCGGGAATCGGTGAGCCGAAGGCGGTCCACGAGAGCACCCGATACTCCCTCGGACTCGGCCCGGCGCACGTCGTCTGCGTTGGCCCGGACGACGTCTTCGGCTCGTTCCTCAAGGGCGTC
>JBOGWZ010000082.1:0-6468 GCA_050694075.1 Actinomycetota bacterium
CGAGATAGACGAGGGTAGCTGCGTTGTTGCATACGACGTGGACCACAGTCCCGCCCTTCTTCTTAACGGACGACCGCTCGATCCAAGCGGGGAAGTGTTTGGGCGCGTCCTTGTGGTAGAAGCCCTGCTTCTCGATCCCGTCGGGGAAGCGCTGCATCACCAGCGGCCGGTCGCGGAGCTGAGGAACCATCGCCTCCGCAACGTCCCGGTAGTACGCGATCACGTCTCCCTTGGTGATGCCGTCGTCGGGGAAGAGGACCTTGTCCTCGTTGGACATCCGAACCGAGTACCTGCCGAAGCGAAGCACGCTCATTCGGCCTGAATCTCCTCGATCGTCTTTCCCGAGAGCACCGAGGCGGGCTCGGACTTCGTCGGTTTGCGGCGAGCGTCGGCCCCCTCGTCCCTCATCTTCACCAGCAACCAGCGCTCGTCCTTGCCCCTGGCCACACGCGTGAGCGCGTATCCGCCTCTCAACTTCTCGCCATCAAGCCACACGGCGACGTGCCCGCGATCGAGCGCGTCTTCGACGCCGACCTCTTCGTCGCCGTCCCTCGTCAAATTGCGGTAAGTCCCCGCGTCCCAGACGATGACCGGTCCCGCACCGTACTGCCCCTCGGGGATCACACCCTCGAAGTCGATGTAGTCGAGAGGATGGTCTTCGGTAGGGACCGCCATCCGTTTGTCGCGCGGATCCGTGGACGGCCCCTTCGGGACCGCCCACGATTTGAGGACGCCGCCCACCTCCAGGCGGAAGTCGTAGTGGAGCCTGGAGGCATCGTGCTTCTGGATCACGAAGCGAGCCTCGCGCGCGCTCTGTTTCCGCCGGCCCGAGGGCTTCGGCGTGCGCTTGAAGTCGCGCTTTCGGCGATACTCCTTCAGCTCGCCCCGCGGCGGCATGCCGCTAGGCGAGCCCCTCGGCCTCGAACTCGCGCAGGAAGCCCTCGAACAAGCGGCGGTGAGCCTCCTCGTCGTGAAGTATCTCGATGACCATGTCCTGCGTCACGAGATCGACGTCTTCGCAGAACTTGATGATCCGGTTGTAGTGGTCGATCGCACCGGTCTCCGCCTCGATCACCCCGCTGATCACGTGGACGATGTCGGTCTGGGTCTCCGGGGGCTGGAGGAACTTCTGCTCGGGGGCGAAGTCGAGCGATCCCGGCACCACTCCGTACAGCTCCTTGATGCGCTCGCCGAAGCGGCGCGCGTGACCCAGCTCCTCCTGGATGTCCTCCTCGAGCGTCTCCTTGACCTCTTGGGCCCGGACTCCGTCGGGGTTGATCGACGCCGCGGTGTAGCTCATGACGGTCTCGATCTCCATCCAGTAGGCCTGCGTCAACATCCCGATCAACTCGTCGCGCTGTGACTTCATCTCTTGAGACAGGATGCCCTCCCGTGCGCTTCGAATGCTCATGTGCTCCCTCCTTCGTCGGTCCTCTTCGCGCGCTTTCCCGCTCGGTTTGGCTCGCAAACTGCTGATCGCAGCACGAAGAAATCCCGTCGATCGCTTACGATGACCCGAGGAGGACAACGCCGTGAACGAGGACCCTCTTCCACCGAGACCCGATCCGATCCCCAAGCCCGAGCCGATGCCCCGCCCGGAGCCCTTTCCCAAGCCCGAGCCCAACCCGCGAACCTGATTCAGAGGTGCTCGACGAACCAGTCGCGCGCCGATGAGGCCACGTGCTCGAGTGCGCCCGGCTCCTCGAAGAGGTGGGAGGCGCCGGGGACGACCTCGAGATCCCTCTCGCCGGCCAGCATCTCGAGCGCCTCGCGGTTGAGTTCGAGCACGGTCCTGTCGGCACCGCCCACTATCAAGAGCGTAGGGGCGCGAACCTTTCCGAGATCGTTGCGGGCGAGATCGGGACGACCGCCCCGCGAGACGACGGCGCCGACAATGTCGGGGAGCTGCGCGGCGGCCACCAGCGCGGCCGCCGCTCCGGTGCTCGCGCCGAACAGGCCGATGGGCATCGCCTTCGTCTCGGGGTCCTCCCCCAGCCATCCGATCGCCGCCACGAGTCGCCGAGCCAGGAAGCCGATGTCGAATCGGAGGTGTCCCGTCCGGGCTTCTCCGACCTCTTCCGTCTCGGTTAGCAGATCCATCAGGAGCGTCGCCAGCCCGGCGTCGCGAAGAGTGTCGGCGACCAAACGATTGCGCGGACTATGGCGGCTACTCCCCGTGCCGTGGGCGAACAGCACCACACCCGAAGCGACTCCTGAGTCCCCGCCCTCCCCGGGAACCGCGAGGTCGCCGGACAGCTCGACATCCCCGAGGGGGATAGCGATCTCACGCATCGTTGGTCGTCGCCGCCTCCTCGAGGATCCTGCGCACGTCGTCGTCGGTGAGCTGGCCGAAATCCTCGTACCACGCTCCCACCGCGTAGAAGGGTTCGGGGGTCCGCACACACACGATCTCGTCAACCTCCCTTCCGATCTCCCGGCACGTGCTCGGCGCCGCGGCGGGAACGGCAACGATGACGGCGTGGGGGCCGCGCCCCCGTACTGCGCTTATCGCCGCACGCATCGTCGAACCGGTCGCGATGCCGTCGTCGACGAGGATCGCAACCTTCCCCTCCAACTGCGCGGGAGGCCGCCCGCCGCGGTAGACCGACTCCCTTCGCTGTAGCTCGCGAGACTCCATCTCGGCGACGCGATCGATGGTGGCACCGTCGATCTGCAGGTCCCTCGTCACATCCTCGTTGACCACCCGCACGCCGCCGGAGGCGATCGCCCCCATCGCCAACTCTTCCTGTCCGGGCACCCCCAGCTTGCGCACCACGAAGACGTCCAGGGGGGCCTTCAGGGCCGACGCGATCTCGAACGCGACCGGAAGTCCGCCGCGCGGAAGCGCGAGCACCACGACGTCGTCGCGCCCCGCGTAGGCGGACAGTCTCTCGGCCAACTTTTGACCGGCTTCGGTCCGATCACGAAAGCGCTCGTCCATCATCATCGCTCGCGATGAGCGTGCCGCCCCTCGCGCCGCATCCTCTCCACCAGCGCCTTCAAGCCAGACGAGAGGTCGACCGGATACCGGTCAGGGTGGGGCTCGAGCGATCGAAGTCGCTCGGGAAGACGGCCGATCGCCTCGGCACACCTCCGTCTGGACACCTCCAGCGCCTCGGAGGGGTTCGTCCGCCGTCCGTCCCGCATGACCTCCTCGAGCAGGGGGCGGCCCCCTCCCAACTCTTCGTCCTCGAGCGCGATCACATCGTGATCCATGACGTCTCCGTCGAGGAAGCGGTGCACCTGTTTCACGCCCGGGAGCGTCACCTTGCCGGTCGACAGCTTGATCTTCGGCTCCGAGTCCTCTGCGACGAGTTTGTAGACGCCGCCCAGATAGGGGGCGTCGGCACTGGTTCCCAGCTGCGTCCCGACGCCGAACGAATCCACCGGAGCGCCGTCGTCCAAGAGGTCCTTGATCCGATGCTCGTCGAGGTCGCCCGACAGGATGATCTGAACGTCTTGCAGCCCGGCCTCGTCGAGGATCTTCCGTACCGAAACGGCGAGGGGGCCGAGCTCGCCCGAGTCGATGCGGACGCCGCGGATCCGTATCCCCTCCCCGGCGAGCTCCGCGGCGACCTGCGCGGTCCGGTGGGCCCCCTCCTCGACGTCGAACGTGTCGATTAGAAGAACGGCTCTGTCCGGGAAGTCCCGGGCGAAGGCGCGGAACGCCTCGATCTCGTTCTCGAAGGCCATGACGTAGGAGTGCGCCATCGTCCCGCTGACGGGGATCCCATGCTCCTTTCCAGCCAAGACGTTGGAGGTGGCGGAGGCGCCTGCGATGTACGAAGCACGCGCCGCCTTGAGCGCAGCATCCGCTCCGTGATCACGTCGCGGCGAGAAGTCCACGTAACTCCGATCGCCGCAGGCGATGGCAACGCGCGCCGCCTTCGAGGCGACCATCGTCTGAAACGTGATGCAATTCAGCAAAAAGGTCTCGACGATCTGTGCCTCGATCAAGGGTCCACTCACGCGCAGGATCGGTTCCCCCGCGAATACCACTTCTCCCTCCGGAACGGCGCACACCTCGCCGGTAAAGGTCAGCTCGGACAAACGTGCTAGGAAATCCGCCTCGAACATGTCGAGCGATCGAAGGTAGGAGATCGCGTCGTCGTCGAACCGCAACCGCTCGAGGTAATCGAGCGCCTGCTCCAGCCCGGCCGCCACCAGGAAGTTTCGTGGTTTCGGGAGCTTGCGAACGAAGAGATCGAAACACGCTCGTCGTTCCATTCTCCGCGCGTGATAGCTCGCGGCCATCGTCAGCTCGTACAGGTCGGTCAGGAGGGACGCGTTGGCGTCGGTAACCCAGCTCACTCCACGCGTGCTCCCGCGGCTTTGAGCTCCTCGAGCGCGCGGTCCCCGTCGCCGGGCTCGAGCTCGACGGCACGGATCGCGTCGGACAGAACGACCGTGTTGAATCCCTTTGCGGCCGCGTCGAGGGCAGTCTCCTTCACGCAGTAATCCGTGGCGAGGCCCACGACCACGACCTTCTCGATGTCTTTCGATCGCAACTTGTCCTCGAGCGCCGTGGGGGACTCGGTGCCGCTCTCGGGATCGCGGACGGTGAACCCCGAGTAGCCGTCCTCTCCCCCGGTTCCTTTGCGAACGACGTCGCCCTCGATACTGAGGTCGGGATGGAGCTCGGCCCCCCACGTGTCCTTCACGCAGTGAACGGGCCAGATACCGCCGTCCTTCTGGAAGTGAGGGGTTGACTCCGGATGCCAGTCCTGCGTGTAGACGACGGTGCCGCCGGACGATAGCGCGCGCTCGACCTCACGGTTGACGACGGACACGACCTCCTCTCCGCCCGTCACGTAGAGGGAGCCGTTGGGATCGGCGAAGTCGTTCTGCACGTCGACGACGAGCAGGGCGGTCGTGGCGTCGTATTCGGCCATCCTTCGAGTCTCGCGCCGTCGAGGGTTGGCCAACGGCCCGAGGCGGTCCTATGCTGCCAATTCGTCCGCACGAGCAAGGACGGAGAGATGACCGAGCGCTCCAAGCTGACCGGGTGGCGAAAGATCGCGGCGGCCACTTGGGGGGGCCCGAAGGATCCCCAGATCTTCGGCGACCTCGAGATCGACGCGACCGGCGCGCTGGTATTCATGGAGGAGGCGCGCGAGGTCTCCGGTGTCAAGCTGACCATGACCCACATGGTGGGGAAGGCGCTGGCCCACGCGCTGGGAGAGCACCCCGATCTCAATTGTCATCTGTATCGGGGACGCCTGGTAAGGCGTGAGAGCGCCGATGTCTTCTTCATCGTGTCGGCGGAGAGCGGGGCGGAGCTATCCGGGGTGAAGGTCTTGCACGCGGACCAGAAACCCGTCGTGGAGATCGCACAAGAGCTCGCACGACGGGTCGAGGCGATCCGCACCGGCAACGACCCGGAGTTCGGAAAGACCAAGAAGATGTTCGCCGCGGCGCCCCGACGACTCCTCAAGCTGGGCTTCAAGCTCGGCTCGTGGCTGACCACGGACCTGAACCTGGACCTCAAACGCATCGGGCTTCCGCGCGATCCGTTCGGGAGCGCGATGGTGAGCTCGGTCGGGATGTTCGGGATCCAGCACGCCTACGCGCCGCTTTCTCCCTACTACCGCATCCCCTTCCTCGTTCTCGTCGGCGAGGTGGCGCCGAAGCCGACCGTCGTGGATAACGAGATCGTGGCGCGCCCGATGGTGACGCTCAGCGCGACCCTCGACCATCGTTACCTCGACGGTTTCCACGCGGCGCGTCTGGCGCGGAGCGTGCGCGAGTACCTGGAAGACCCGAAGCGATTCGAACCCGCTAACTGATCGCCTCAACTCACTCCATGCGTGAGCTGGGGCGATCAGTTCCGGAGCTTCGCGATGTTGTCGGCCTCCGAGGGGTCGGGCTCCGTCGTGAACCACGCATCCAGCATCTCGCCCGCGACGGTCGGGCTCGTGAGGCGCAGGCCCATGACGAGCACATTGGCATCGTTCCACCGGCGCGCCCCTGCCGCCGTTTCCTTGTCGGTGCACAGCGCCGCACGGATGCCGGGCACCTTGTTCGCGGCCATCGACGCGCCGGTGCCCGTCCAGCAGAAGAGCACGCCCGTATTGGCACCGCCGTCGGCGACGAGCTCGCCTACTCTCCGGCCGACGTCGGGCCACTGGATGTCCTCGTCGCCGGGGGGCCCCACCAGCACGACCTCGTGACCTCGCCCGCGGAGGTCGTCGGCCACCGCGTCGGTGAGCTCCGTCCTGTCGTCGGCACCGAGCACCACTCGCATCGCTAGCCCAGCCTCTCGCGGTCGGGCTCCAGCGCGTCCATCGCCAGTTCGTCGTCGTCCGGAGGAGGTGGAACGACGAGGCCCCGCCTCACGAGGCGCTCCGCCGCCCGAGTGGTGCGCGAGTCGCCTCGACCCGTGGCCCACACTCCCTGTGCGCTCAGTCGAGCGCACGCGTACGCATTCGCCACGCTGAGCGCCAGCGAGCGCGCGCTGCGTTGGCTCTC
>JBOGWZ010000083.1:0-6456 GCA_050694075.1 Actinomycetota bacterium
CGAAGGTGCGAACGGCAAGCTCGGGGGCCGAGCGATCCGCGAGCACAGGATCCAGGGTCACCTTTCCATCTGGCGGCAGGGACTGGAAGAAGGGATCTCCGTAGTGCCAGGGATAGAGCGTGGGGGCCCCAAACCTACGGCCTAGTCGGTCGTCCAGCTCCGACTTGAACTCGGCGAAAGGCGCGGCGGTGAGCCGGTCGAGCTCGTCCATGACGCCGAACAGCCACGCCTCGTTCAGTTCCTGCAGCTCGAGGGCCATCCTGTAGTAGTCGGCGAAGCCCTGCGCGTGAGCCGCCTCGTTGCGCAGGCGAGCGAGCTCGCGCACCCGATCGGCAACCACGGAGCCGACCTCCTTAGAGGCCTCCCACGCGCGCCGCCGTTCCCTCTCGTCCCCAGAGGACTTGAGGATCCCCTCGATCTCGTTGTCGCTCAACGCTTTGCCATCGATGACCGGCCGGTACGAGGCGAAATCGGTCTCGATCCCGCTGGACAGCTCCACGAGCTCCCGCCGGTGTTCCTCGGACATCTGATTCGACGCGAGCGAGAGATACAACACCTCCAGACACCGACGGAGAACGGGTTCGTGGGTGTCCTGTCCCAGCGCGTCCCTAACCGCCGCGAACGCCTCGGGGTCTCCCTTCGCCTTGCGGAACGCGAGCTCCAGCTCTGCGCGCCTGGCTTCGTTCTCCGGCGACGCATCCACCTGCGACTCCCACCAGGCGTGGTGGAAGTCGGTCTCGAGACGGCGGAACCGCTCCTCGAGCATCTCCACCAGGCGGTGTGGATGATCGAGTAGCACGTCCTCCGCCATCTCCCCCCCGTCCGCTCCGAAGAAGTCGGCATCCTAACCAGAGCGCGCCCCAACCAGCTCGAAATGCCAGGGCTCGTTTGCAAGCGGACGATGCAGCGGCAATCCGAGCTCTCGGATCAGCTCGACGGCGCGCTCGAGATCGCCCCCGAGATCTACTGCCAGCCCGAGTTCGTGCATGGAGTGACCGGGTGGGGCGACCCAGTCGTCGGCCGCCTCCGGTCTGCCGTAGCGGCGCAGGGCCTCCTCCCAGAGCTGTGCCTGTCGCTCACCGGAGCGGAGTCCCGAGACGACCCTTACGGTGCCGCCGCTCGCCATCAGCAGTCTCTCCACCGCTGCGGCGAGAGAGGGGTGCAAGCCCGTGGAGTCGTAAGCGACCGCCAGCGGCTGAAGAAGCGACGGATCGATCACGGCGCGGGCGCGGGCCTCGACGCCGTCGACGCGTACCGTCACGGTGGCGGAGGTGGCCCCGGGCTCGCACGCGCAGGCCACGAGCTCACCTCCATTGTGGCGCGCGTAGAGGAGAGCCTGCGCTCGCGGATCCGCCGATCCGTAGGGGACCGCCTCCGCCGCCGCGGCCAAAGCAGCCGCGTCCGCCGCCAGCTGCGCGCGCATCCGATCGGAGGACACGTCGACCAGCCGTGCGGAAAACGCGGCAAGCGTCAAAACGAGCACCACCGAGAGGGCCCCGATCAGCACCGTCAAGGTTGTTCGATCCGCATCGTGGCTCGCGCACGCAGTTGCAATCGTTCGAACAACTCGCCGATCAGCGGCATGCGACCGGTCGGCTGGTACGTCAACGACACCGTCAGTGGCTCGCCCTGGCGGCGACCCGTGCGGTCCGGGGTCACATCCGCGACGACGTCCTCGAGCCCCACGCCTTCAGCGGCACGCCGCGCGGCCGCGGGGTCCGGATCGACCACCGCGACGCGCGCGGCTTCGCGGGCCGCGTGCCACAGACGCACCTGGTCGGACAGGACCATCCCGACCTCGAACAGCGCGGCCAACAGCAGCGCGACGAACGGAAGGCAGAAGGCGAACTCAACCGTCGCCTGACCTCGCTCGCGCATCGGAACTACGGTTCGACGCGCTTGACCAGGCCGGACACGATCGACTGGAACATGTCGGTCAGGGCGCCACCCTTCACGAACGCGGCCAGCACGCCGACGATCAACGCGGCCACGAGAAGCACGAGGGAGTACTCGGCCGTGGTCTGACCGGCCTGGCCGTAGACCAGGGCCCGGATGCGATCCACGCGACACCTCCTTGATCGGACCGGCCGGATGCCGGTCGGTGCCGCTATCTCAAGCGAGAAAGAGAGACTTGTCTGTGACGCGCATCACTCTGAGATCGAAAAGATGCTCACTGTGAGATCGTGATGCGATCGCCTTCCTCGACGCCCCACTCGTCGAACATTCCCTGGTTGACCTCTAGAGCACCGACATAGGAAACGCCGGGATCGTATATCTCGCAGGAATCCGTCTCGCACGGCTCCATGTCGAGGATGCGCAGGATCTCGCCACCTCGGTCGAAGAACGCGATCGAGAGCGGGATCAGCGTGTTCCTCATCCAGAAGCCGCCCGAGTGCTCCTCGAAATAGACGAACGCCATGCCCCGATCCTGGGGAAGCGACTCTCGGAACATGAGGCCGCGCCGGCGCTCCGCGTCGGTGTCGGCGATCTCCAGGTTCACGAGGACGGAGTCTCCACCGGTGTCTATCAACGCGGTCGCAGTTGCCATCGGACCGGACGCGGTGTCGTCGTCGGATGAATAGCACGCGCCCGCGATGACAAACGTCAGAGCCAGCAGGGCGATCGAACGGCGCACCACGCGAGCCTACGGCGAGCCGGAGACTCCTCTGAGGAACGGGACCACCGCCAGGAGCAGGAATGAGGGCAGCACACACAGCACCAGAGGTAGCACCATCAAGACGGGGGCCCGGAGCAGCTCCGTCCGATGGACGCGCGAACGATCCGCCCTTCGGCGCGCGGCGAACGCCTCCAACGCTCCGACCAGCGGGACGCCCTCTCGCTGCGCCACGTCGATGGTTACACCGAGAGATGCGGGTCCCTCTCCCCCGGAGCGGCGGAGCGCGTCGCTCCAGCGCAAGCCCAGCCGCGACATCCGACGAGCCCGCGCCAAAGTGGGAGTGATCTCCGCAACGACGTCGAGCGCCTGCGTCAAGCCCGCACCCCCTCGGAGCGTGGCCACCAAGAGATCGGCCGCATCGGCCGCCGGATCGGTTGCGGGGGGCCGGGGCACCAGGCGCGCGATCCACGCCATGCCCGCCCCTGCGAGCGCCGCGCCCACCACCATGATGGCCAGGCCGGCGGCATCGAACACCGGTGCGCGCTGCAGTGGGAGCAGCGGCAGGAACACAAGCGGCAAGCCCGCTACCAGGCGCGCCGACAGGCGCGCGCCGGCCCCCGCGGAGTTGCCGTCATCGCTCGCCGCGCGGCGGGCCTCCAAGCCGGCCGCGACCCCCTCCACAGTGGCCGCGAGATCACCACCCAGTCGCAGATGCAACGCGAAGGCCGCCGCCAGCGTCGACTCATCGCCGGGTCCAAATCCAACGGCGACCAGCGCGCGGTCGGTTTCCTCGCCGAGGCGCAGCCGGCGTCCGAGTCGTGCCAGCGACAGGCGCATCTCCTCGGGTGCGTCGCGGTGCCAACCGATCATGGCGAAGCGGGGATTGACCCCCGTCCGAAGGACCGCGGCGAGCGCGCGCAGGGCCTCGGCTCGGGCTTGGAGGTCGTTCATAACCCTTCGATGGCCGCGACGCGACGCGCGCCGTGCTCGCGCACGAGATGAACGACGACGTCGAAGGTCGCTCGCACGCGACGCTCAAGTGACTCCTCGATGGGTCCCGCTCGAGCGGACAGTGCGCACGATACGAAGCGCGCCACTACATCACCCGGGGAGCGCGCGTGGATCGTAACCATCGAGCCCCGATGCCCCGTCGACATCACCGCGAGTGCATCGAGCGCCTCCGAGCCCCTGACCTCTCCGACCACGATCCGATCGGGTCTCATCCTGAGTGCGGCGCGCACGAGATCACTCAGATCGACGCGCCCGGCGCCCTCGAGATTGGGCGGACGAGCGACCAGGCGGACGACGTGGGGGTGCGAGGGAAGGAGCTCCGGAGTCTCTTCGATCGCGACGATGCGTTCGCTGGGATCGACGCAGCCCAGAAGCGCGTTCATCAGCGTGGTCTTGCCCGATCCCGTCGCTCCTCCTATCGCGATCGTCTTCTTCGCCGCGACCGCAGCCCTGAGCAGCTCACGCTGCCCCTCGGTCAGCCCGCCCATCCCCGTCAGCTCATCTAGGGAGGGCCGGGCGCGCGGGAACCGCCGGATCGATACCACGGGTCCCGCCGGCGCGATCGGGGACAGCACCGCGTGGATGCGTGAACCGTCCTCGAGGCGCGCATCGGCGATCGGAGACGACGCGTCCACCCGTGCTCTCGCGCGCGCGAACATGCGCTCGATCCACGTGGCGAGTTGCTGCGGGCCGCCAAACGTTACGTCCGTTCGGGACAGGTCACCGCCACGCTCGATCCACACGTCGTCGTAAGCGTTGATCAGAACGTCCGTCACGAGTTCGTCTCGCATCAGCTCCGATATCGGTCCGTAGCCGTCGATCTCGTCCGCGATGCAGCTCACGAGGGACGGATCGAGGCCCGCGTCCGCGACCACGGCGCGCAGCGCAAGGCGGCGCTGGGCGGCATCGAGATCGGCGAGCTCGTCGCGCTCGTAGACCAGGTCCAGGAGGTCGCGCCTCATCGCTGAAGGGCTCGGGCCAAGCGCGCGACGCGGCGCTGCCAGCGCGACCACGCTCCCTCGAAGAGCCTGCCCTCACCTTCCGCGTCGCGCAACGCTGCGGTGCAGGGAAGCTCGGTGGAGATCCGGCGGCCGAGTATCTCTTGCATCTCGGCTCGCATGGTCTCGCCTCCGGGACCGGTGGCGTTCACGACGACTGCCCACGGAATATCGGGTAGTCGCTCGAGCACCGCGCGCGCTCGCCGCGCTCCCGGCGCGGTGGGTGCCATCACAAGCACTCCGGCGTCGGAACGGTGGAGAGCCTCCTCACCATGGCCGGCTACGTCTACGACGACTCGGTCGAAGGCGCGGCGCGCGCCGGAGATGAGCGCGTCGGCATCGAGATCGAAGGAGCCACGGGGCGCGAGCATCACTCGGAACCCTCCGGGCACCGGCAACGCACACGCGGACGGGTCGCCGTCGGCCCCGGCCCACGTCAGCGCGTCCGGGGGAAGGTTCAGCCGGTCCCTCAGCCCCCATCTCGTATCGAGGTCGAGCAGACAGGTCCTGGTTCGCTGCGCCAGCTCGCGGGCGAGATGAAGCGAGAGCGTCGTTGCGCCCACGCCTCCCCCGGCCCCCATCACCGCGATCACTCTCCCGGCCTCGGCAACGGCCTCCGTCACCTCCGCAACGATGCCGGCGGGGTCGGAGGGATCGAAGCGCAGAGCTCCGGGGGGACCCTCGACATCCGGCCCAAGCACGACGACATCGGCCCCGGAGGGAGCCTCGTCGTGAATGCTCACCTCCCATGACAGCGGCGCGGCCTCGAAGGCACGCGCCGCGCATAGCCTCACTTCTGGCTCCCGGCTGACGATGGCAACGCGCACCCTGCGATGGTGACCGAGCACTCCCGATCGGTCTGTGGCGCGCGTCACACTCAGGCGCAAGAATCTGTGCCGTGGAAGCGGCGTTCTTCGACCTCGACAAGACGATCATCGCCCGCTCGGGCCCCCTCGCCTTCGGGCGCTCCTTCTTCAAGGAGGGTCTGATCACGCGCTCGTCCCTCCTCAAGTCGATGTGGGCTCAGTTCGTCTTCCACCTGATGGGGGCCGACGAGACCAAGATGGAACGCCTGCGCGAGGAGGCGGCAAAGCTCACGCAGGGATGGGAGCGAGAAAAGGTCAGGCAGGTCATAGACGAAGTGCTCGAAGAGGTGGTTACGCCGCTCATCTACTCCGAGGCGCTCGGGTTGATCCACGATCATCGCTCTGCCGGTCGACTCGTGGTGATCGTGTCGTCTTCGCCCGAGGAGATAGTCGAACCGCTCGCTCGCATGCTGCACGTCGATCGCTGGATCGCGACCGTGGCGAAGGTCAAGGAAGGCAAGTACACCGGCGAGCTCGAGTTCTACGCGTACGGCTCTGAGAAGGCCGACGCGATCAAGGAGATGGCCTCGGATCTCGATATAGACCTAGAGGGTTCATTCGCCTACTCCGACTCGATAACGGACCTGCCTATGCTGGAGACAGTTGGAAACCCAGTTGCCGTCAACCCGGACCGGGAGCTGCGCCGCCTCGCCGCCGACAAGGGATGGCCGGTCGAGGCGTTCCGCAACCCGGTGACGCTGCGCGACCGCCTACCTCAGGTGCGTACCCCGGAGGTCTCGATGACCGGTGGCGTCGTGGCCGGGCTCGCCGTGCTGTCGATCGCCGCCGCCGCCTGGTGGTTCAGCAAAAGAAGCTGGTCGAGGCACTAGGGTGAGATCGATGCGCCGACGCCGGCTCGTACGCGCCCTCCTGATCGCGCTCGCGCTCGTGGGGGCCTCGCTTGCCACGAGCGCGGCGCCCGGCTCGGCGGCTCCCTCGGAGGCGGAGCTGCGGGCCGCAAAGG
>JBOGWZ010000084.1:0-6455 GCA_050694075.1 Actinomycetota bacterium
AATAGATGCCGTTGACAACTACGGCGTCGGCCACTGAGGACCTCCTTTGATTGATCGCCGTCCACGTGCTTCTCAGCCGACCTCCCGTAGCTCCCGCTTGAGGTCGTTCACCTCGTCTCGCAGGCGCGCCGCGTACTCGAAGCGAAGATCCTCGGCCGCCTGATGCATCTCCTCCTCGAGCTGCAGGATCAGGCGCCTGAGATCGTCGGGGCTGCCGCCGAACGCCTCCCGCCGGTGGCTCTTGGATCGCGCGGGCAGGGTGGCGTCGGTGCCTCGCCGGCTCATCCCCTCGATCAAGATGTCGCTCACCGCCTTGCGTATTGTCTGCGGATCGATGTTGTTCTGTCGGTTGTACTCGAGCTGGATGTGGCGGCGCCGCTGCGTCTCGCCGATCGCCTTACGCATCGATTCGGTCACCTCGTCCGCGTACATCAGCACCTGACCATCGACGTTGCGGGCCGCGCGCCCGATCGTCTGGATCAAAGATGTCTGCGACCGCAGGTACCCCTCCTTGTCCGCGTCGAGGATCGCGACCAGCGATACCTCCGGTAGGTCCAGGCCCTCGCGCAGCAGGTTGATGCCGACCAGCACGTCGAACTCGCCGAGCCTCAGGTCACGGATGATCTCGATCCGTTCGACGGTGTCGATGTCGGCGTGCAGATAGCGGACGCGGATCCCTGACTCGAGCAGGTAGTCGGTGAGGTCCTCGGCCATCTTCTTCGTGAGCGTGGTGACGAGAACGCGCTGGCCGGCATCGGTGCGACTGCGGATCTCCTCCATCAGGTCGTCGATCTGCCCCCTGGTCGGCCGGACGATCACTTCAGGGTCGACGAGGCCGGTCGGGCGCACGATCTGCTCGACCGGGGGCCCGGAGTGCCGCAGCTCGAACGGTCCCGGCGTTGCGCTCATGAACACGATCTGCTTCGTCACCTCCAGGAACTCGTCGAAGCGCAATGGCCGGTTGTCGAGCGCGCTGGGGAGCCGGAAGCCGTGCTCCACCAGCGTCTCCTTGCGACTCTTGTCGCCCTCGTACATGCCATTGAGCTGCGGGACCGAGACGTGGCTCTCGTCCAGCACCATCAGGAGATCCTTAGGAAAGTAGTCGATCAAGGTGTTGGGACGGGAGCCGGGCGCCCGCGCCTCGATGTAGCGCGCGTAGTTCTCGATGCCGTTGCAGAAACCGACCTCCCTGAGCATCTCTAGGTCGTACTCGGTGCGCATCTGGAGCCTTTGGGCCTCTAGCAGTTTGTTCTCGGACTTCAGTAGCGCGAGTCGGTCCTGCAGTTCCACCTCGATCGCGACGATCGCTCGCTCCATGCGCTCCCTCCCGGCCACGTAGTGGGAGGCGGGATAGATCGTGACGTGGTCGAGGTCGCCGATGATCTCCCCGGTGAGGGGATCGAGTTGCACGATGCGGTCGACCTCGTCGCCAAACAGCTCGATCCGGATCGCGGTCTCTTCGTAGGCCGGGAACACCTCGATGACGTCGCCGCGCACCCGGAACTTCCCGCGGACGAAGTTCATGTCGTTGCGTTCGTACTGGATGTCGACGAGCTTCTGGAGGATGAAGTCGCGATCGGCCGTTCCTCCCCTCGCCACGTCCACGACCTGGCGCAGGTACTCCTCGGGCGAGCCCAGGCCGAAGATCGCCGAGACACTCGCAACGATCAAGACGTCGTCGCGGTGCTGCAGTGCGCTCGTGGCCGCGTGGCGGAGCCTTTCGATCTCGTCGTTGATCGTGGCGTCCTTCTCGATGTAGGTGTCGGTCTGCGGAACGTAGGCCTCGGGCTGGTAGTAGTCGTAGTAGCTCACGAAATACTCGACCGCATTGTTCGGGAAGAACTGCTTGAACTCGTTGCAGAGCTGCGCGGCCAGCGACTTGTTCGGGGCGATGACGAGGGTGGGCTTCTGGATCTGTTCCAGGGCCCAGGCGATCGTGGCCGTCTTTCCCGTGCCGGTGGCCCCCAGCAGCGTTGTGAATCGCTGGCCGCCCTGGACGTGCTCCACGAGGTCCCGGATGGCCTTGGGCTGGTCCCCGGAGGGCTCGAAATCGGCGACGACCTTGAAGGGGGGCACGTCCAAAAGTCTAGGGGGCCCTTTTGTCTGCACATTCCGGCACTTTCTCCCCGCGCCGAAAAACTACCGAGATGTGCAGACAAAACGGCGCTAGGAGAGCGGGGGGTGGGCGTCCGCCCAGGGCCGGGCCGCCTCGAGCTGCGCCGAGAGACGGATCAGCATGGCCTCGCCGGCGGGGGGGCCGGCGATCTGCACCCCGATAGGCACTCCCGCGGCGTTCCGGTGCAAGGGGACCGAGACGGCGGGCTGGCCGGTGGCGTTGAAGACCGGCGTGAACGGGACTATCAGAGCCGAGCGGCGTAGTTGGTCCCACGGGTCGTCCTCCTCGAAGAGCCACCCCACCGGCGGAGGAGACAGCCCGAGGGTCGGCGTCACGAGCACGTCGTGGTCGTCCCAGAACGCGACCACCTTCCGCGAGAACTGGTGGATCGCGATGATGCTCCGGACGTAGTCCGCGCTCGACGTCGCCTGAGCCGCCTCCAGCAGGGCGGCGTTCAGCGGCTCGAGCTGCGAGGGGTCCCGCACTCCGTAGTAGACGGGGTTGGCCTGTACGAGCTTGATCACGTGGGAGGCCGACTCTGGATCGACCCACTCGGGGCTCGCCTCCTCGACGTGGTGTCCGAGAGAGGCCAGCAACTCCCCTGCGTCGCGCACGGCCTCGACCACCTGAGGGTCCGGGTCCAGGCCCGTCGGCGACTCCGTCGTGACCGCGATCCGCAGCGTGCCGGGATCGCGCCCCACCTCCTCGGCGAACGGACGCTCGGGGGCGGGCGCCCAGTACGGGTCGCCGGTCTCGTACCCGGTCATGACGTCGAGCAGAGCCGCGGCGTCGGCCACCGTGCGGGCGATCGGCCCGTCCGTTGCGAACCCCGCCCACACGTCCCCGAAGTGCGGCGCGAGGGACACACGCCCGCGCGCCGGCTTGATGCCGAAAAGACCGCAGCACGATGCCGGTATGCGGATGGAGCCACCTCCGTCACTGCCCTGAGCCACGGGAAGCATTCCGGCCGCCACCGCCGCGGCGGCGCCCCCGCTGGACCCCCCCGAGGTCACCGACGGGTCCCACGGGTTACGGCAGGCCCCGTTCAACTCCGACTCGGTAACGGGGACCGTGCCGAACTCCGGCGCGTTGGTCTTTCCGAGCACGAGGAAGCCCGCCTCCTTGATGCGCCGGACCACCGCCGCGTCGGTCTCCGGGACATGGTCCGCGAAGGCCTTGCTGCTGAACGTCGTCCGTATCCCCGCGGTCGGGGTGAGGTCCTTGATCGCCGTCGGCACGCCGTGGAACGGAGGAAGGTCGCCCCCGGAGGAGACTCGCTCCTCGGCCTTCCGAGCGGCCGCAAGAGCCTCCTCCGCGGTCAGGGTGACGAAGGCGTTGATCTCGGCGTCGAGCTTCTCGATCCGCCGGAGATACGTCTCGACCA
The DNA here is from genome assembly GCA_050694075.1 of Actinomycetota bacterium. Taxonomy (GTDB): domain Bacteria; phylum Actinomycetota; class CADDZG01; order CADDZG01; family WHSQ01; genus JBOGWZ01. The sequence goes on from JBOGWZ010000084.1 coordinate 3,501, forward strand.
GCTCGACCGGGGATACCTCCTTGGTCCGGACGAGCTCGGCCTGGCGCACCGCCGACGTGAACGCGATCTCGGGCATCGCCAGAGACTAAGCGGTGTCGCCCGCCGGCCTCAGCGTGAAAACGAAAGTCGCACCTTTTCCCGGCTCGGACTCGACCCCCAGGGTGCCGCCGTGGGCCTCGACGATCCCCTTCGTGATGTAGAGGCCGAGCCCGGTTCCCTTCTGAACCCAGGAGGGTTTCTCTATGGCCGAGAACTTCTCGAACACTCTCTCCGAGTCCTCGGGGGCGATCCCGATGCCCTCGTCTGTGATGCTCACGACAACCTCACGGTCTTTCTGCGCCGCGGTAACCGACACGCTCGTCCGATGGGGCGAGTAGCGAGTGGCGTTGGTCATCAGGTTGATGAGCACCTGACGCAGCCGGTCGGGGTCCGCCCACACTTTCGACAGGTTGTCGGGGATCTCACAGACGAATGCATGATGCCGTGAGAGTGAGGAGTGAATCTCGAGCGTGTTGTCGATCAGATCGCCCAGGTCGACCGCCTGCATCTCGTAGCGGAGCGTCCCGGCTTCGATGCGCGACAGGTCCAGGAGATCGGAGACGAGGCGCGCGAGCCTATCCATCTCCTTCGAAAGGATCTCCAAGATGTTGCGACGTTTCTCGTCCGAAACCGCATCCCACTGCTCCTTCAGCACGTGACTGAACCCGATCAATGTAGTCATCGGCCCCTTGAGCTCGTGGGCGAGCATCGACACGAACTCAGACTTGGTGTGATCGATCTCTTTCAGTTTCTGCACCAACGCCCGCTCGCGCTCGCGCGCGCGACTCGACTCGACCACTCCCCCGATCCGGCCCCCTAGAAGCCCGGCGAAGCGCGCGTCGTCCTCGTCGAAATGACCCTTTTTCGCATTCGCCATGACCATCACGCCGATCGGTTCCACGGTCGTCATGAGGGGAACAACCATCACCGTCTCGATCCGCAATGTCTCTCGCAGACCGGCATCGACCCACGCGTCGCTGTCCGCCTCGTTCGAGATGAGGGGGGAGTCGGTTCGGAAGACGGTTCCCGACAGGGACGGCCGAGACAGGGACACCTTCAGCAGCTCGAGCTGATCACTCGAAACCCCGACCCCGCGGGGGTGCGCGATCAACGAATCCGACTCGTCCTCGTACAGCATGAGCACGACCTGGTCGCACTCGAGCAGGTCGGCCGCAATCCGAACCGACTCCCCGACGACGCGATCGGTCCCCTCGGAGGATGCGAGAAGGCGGGACAGCCGATGGAGTCCGTCTATCTCCTGTCGCTGGCGCTGCAGTGTGACGCGGAGCTGCGCGTTCTCGATGGCGAAGGCGGCCTGATCGGCTACGACGCTCAGTCGCATGAGGTCGTCCTGAACGAAGCCCCCTCGTGTGGAGTTGATCGCAGCGAGCACGCCCAGCTTCTTCCCGCCCGAGCTCAGAGGCACGGCGACTATCTGGTGAGCCCCCAGTTTCTCCGACAGCAGTGGGCTCGGCTCCGAGTCCATCACCAACTCGTTGACGACCTCGCCTCGGCCCGTGTCGAAGATCCGACGGACGACGCTGGGCTCGGCCATGGACAGCTTCAAGCCCTCGCCCCGCGCAGACGAGTGGAGCCACATCTGATCGGAATCGGAGTCGTAGGAGAACATGAGCACCGCCTCGCCCGAGACGACCTCATCCGCGGCGGTAAGCACCTCGTGGATAACCAGTTCCTCGTCGACGCTGCGCGGTGCTATCGCGGCGATGCGGTGCAGCGCCGATAGCTCCTGAGGTTTCTGAGTTCTCTCCATCTCCCGCGACCCGTTTCCCGCGACGTTGCTAGGACCTACAGGTTAACTAAAGGTTCGCTACCAGTGGGGGCAACTCCTCCAACGACGAGATGCGGGGCACGTCCCCCAGATCCATCTGAGCGTAGCGAGCCGCCCTATCGAGCAAGACGGCCTTCATGCCCACGCTCAGCGCCGGCCTCACGTCGAGCACGACGGAGTCGCCGACGTGGACGGCGGCCTCGGCCGGCACCTTCACCCGCGCGATCGCGAGCTCGTATATGCGCGGGTCCGGTTTCTCTACGCCCTCTACGCCCGAGATGACTGCCGCGTCGAACAGGTGTCCGACCTCGAGCTCGACGAGCATCTCCTCGAGCCATCCCTCGAAGTTGGAGATGAGTCCCAGCCTGTAGCCCCCCTCCTTCAACCGGTCCAACGCGGGCAACACGTCGTCGAAGAGACGGTAGGACGAGCTGCTGGAGAAAGTGGAGTACAGCTCCAACGAGAGCCCGTCGTCCTCGATCCCAAGCGCCTCCAGGAACCTGCGATACAGATAGGTCCAGAACGTGCGCGAGGCCTCGGCCGACAGCGAGGGATTCTCCACACCGGTCTCCTCGGCAAGGTCGACCAGGTGGGGCGCGAGGCGCTCCTGGATCTCCTGCACCTCGCCGGGAGCCACCTCCCGCCCATAACCGCGACAGACCTGGGCGAACAACTCGTGGAACGAAGGATGGGGGCGCAAGAGAGTCTCACCTGCGTCGAGGAAGACGAATTCGATCACTACCCGCGCCTGCGCTCGAGCTCGCTCCACACGCGTTGGGCCTCGCTCGCGAGATCGTCGAGGGTCCCATCGTTCACGACCACTATGTCCGCCGTCTTCGTCAACTCCCCCTGGTCGGCCTGCGCCGCAATGCGCGCCTCGATGTCTTCTGGGGACATCCCCCTCTCCCGTAAGAGGCGCTGTTTGCGCAGCTCGTCGTTCGAGACCACGACAACGAGCACATCCACGGCGCCGCGCAGGCCGGCCTCGAGGATCAGGGCCGCGTCGAGCACGACGATCTCATCGGTGTGTTCCAGGTCCTCCAGTCGGTCGGCTACCCCACTCACGATCACCGGATGCACGATCGCGTTCAGGGCACGAAGTTTCGTCGCGTCGTGGAACACGATGT
>JBOGWZ010000085.1:0-6396 GCA_050694075.1 Actinomycetota bacterium
CCTTCGACATCGATCCCTACGAGGCCCCCCTTGGACTGGAGATCTCGAGCGGGTTCGACCCGGGGGACGCCTCCGCCCTGGACGGCTCCTCGGGACTCGTGTTGCCGGGGGGCGGCGACATCGACCCCGCGTGGTACGGACAGAAGCCGCATCCGAGCACGGGGGGCATCAACCACCAGCGGGACACCTTCGAGCTGACGCTCGTGAAGGAGGCGCTGGCGCGCGACGTCCCTGTGCTGGCGATCTGCCATGGGATGCAGCTTCTGAACATTTGTCTGGGCGGCACGTTGGAGCAACATCTCGCCGACGACGAGGACCGCTTCGATCACGACCGCGACCGGGTGCGGGGCGACGTCGCGCACAGCGTCGATCTGAAGGCGGGAAGCGTCCTATGGAACGTCTACGGCGGCTCACCGATAGAGGTGAACTCTCATCACCACCAGGGGCTCGGGCGGATCGCCGGGGCCCTCGACGAAATCGGCTGGGCCGAGGACGGCGTCCTCGAGGCGGTCGTGTCGCGAGACCACGAGTGGGTCGTGGGTGTGCAGTGGCACCCGGAGGCGATGGCGCCGATCGATCATCGTCAGCTCAAGCTCTTCGAGGCGTTCTCCGAGGCCGTGGCGGCCCGGGGGCGCGCCGCGGCGAGACGATCCGCCTAGAGCGGGAAGGCCATGAGGGCGGCGACCTCCGCCCCCACCGAGAGCCGCTCGACGACCACCTCACCGTCCGCTTCGACGATGGCCACCGCGGGTTCGCCGCGCGAGAAGGGCGCGAGGTCGATGCCCTTACGCAGACCACCCGGCACCACGATCCCGGTGAGCGCCGGGGGCCGCAGCGGCGGCTCGTCGACGCGCAAAAGTGTGATCGAGAGGCGCACGCTTTCGGCCGACGCATTGATCACGTGAACGACGTCGGCGCCAGCTCCGGTGGCGGCCGGCGGGGCCGCCCAACGACGCTCCGTGGACGACGCGCCCACCTCCGACGCGATGCCCTCGATCGCTTCCTCATCGTAGTTAACGGTGCGCTCGGCGATCATCTCGACGCCGTTGGTGGATTGAACGATCGCGCTGACCCCTGCGGGGATGGGCCCGCGGACCTCGTTACGAAGGTTCACGCGGGTGGCGGAGCGCGACGGCACGGCGATCTCCGCCAGGGCGTCGGGCTGGATGACCCGGTCGGCGCTCAAGAGCGAGATCGTCACCACAGCCTCTTCGTCGGAGGGATTCAGCAACGCGATGCTCTCCTGCGCCCCGTCACGCACGGCCCCCTCTGGGAAGTACCAGGTATCGGCGGGCTCGGGTGCGCCCAGGGTCGAGTGCACACCGGCTACGCGGTCGGGGTCGTCGATCGTCATCACGCGCCACGCGATCACCCGGCCCCTCACGGTCCGCACGCGGGCACCGAGCAGCCCCTGCTTCGGACCCACGAACCGCTTCACCGCTATCTCCACCCACTCGCCCGCCGGCACCCCCACGTCCGACAGGTTCGCCGGTTCGCTTTCGCCCGACGGGGTTAGGAACGACACGTCCACCACCGCCTCGTCGGGGAAGGGGTTGTAGACGAGCAATCGTTCGTCGAAGCCCAACAGGCTCGAGCCCTCGGGGAAGAACCATTCATCCGAGGGCACCTGCGCGCACCCGGCGGCGGTCTCCCCCCCTCCCTGACCCCCATAGCTCGCGGTGACGCCGGCGACAACCGGACCTCCGGAGGAGACGAGCTCGAAGGGTTCGGTCCGATCGAGCCCGATCGACAGCGCTCGGTCCGGATCCAGTGGCACCGATCCCTCTTCGCCGCCGGCGTCAACCTCCGCCGGGCGCGCGCTCGCGGGAGCAACCGACACCCGGGCGTTCGCGTCACCCGTCATCGGCGCCGGACAGAAGACCGCGCGCTCCACGAATCCAACAGAGATCGGTCGATCGGGCCGAGGAATCGTCACGTCGCGCGCGCTCACGTCGATCAGTACCCCCGCCGCCAATGCCGCGACGACCACGGCGGCGACGAGCAACTCCCGTGCGCGCTCGCTCACGGTGATCCCCTCTTGGGTTGGGCGCGCCTCCGCGAGAACGCCGCCCCGAGGATCACCACCCATGCCAGCACCATTGCTCCGGTCCGCAGGTACCACTCCAACGAGCGCGGGAAAGAGACCACCATGCGACCGGCGAGCGCTTCGGGCACCGTGAACGCATTCGCCCACCCCGCGTCGAGCCGGCGAAGCTCGGTTCCCTCCACGTCGGCCGACCATCCGGGATGTGATCTCTCGGTGAGCAGGACGACCGCGTCCCCGCTCACGTCTTCCGCCGCGTATCGATATGACGTGACTTGATCCGCCTGCGCCACCGGGACCTCTGCATCGGTGGCCACGGGCTCGTCCTGTGCCACCACTCCGGGTAGCTGGGTGAAGACCGCGGCGCGAGGGAGATAGGAGCTCGTCTCCAACACCAGGTAGTCGGGCTCATCGCGCGTGACGGCGAGGTCGCGCTGTGCCAGCCAGGGCTCCGACTCGTCGCGCTCGACGACCACGAAACGGATGTTGTACGCACTGAGAAGGCTGCCGGCCCGATCCGTCGACCCCGTCTCCACCGCCGCGATCGCGGCCTCGAGGCCCCGATCCCCCGCACCGGCCTCCCGATAGAAGAGGTCGCCGATCAGGCGGCCGTGGGGGCCCGTGAGCAGATGGTCGTTCGGGGGGAACGACGTGCTCTGAACCCCCGACGCCCAGCGAGATCCCACCCACACGGCTCGGAAGGGGCCGGCCTCCTCCACGTCGGCCTCGATCACGGAGGCGATCTGATCCCGCGCCCGCGCCTGCTCGGGACCGTTGCCGCCACCCGGCACCCAGTTCCCCCGCCAGACGGACGGCCCGGCCCCCGCGACGGCAAGGGCACCACCGGCGATGAGCCCGGTGACGGTCAGTCCATGCATGAGCCCCAGCCCTCGCCTCGGAAGGTCGAGACGGAAGCCACCGAGGGCCAGACCCGCGAGACCGGCCAGCGCCAGCCATGGAAGAACCCCCGCCTCCACGGGCGAGGCGACCACCGGCCGGAGGACCCCTTCGCCGATCAGCGCCACGATGAGTCCCGTCGCCACCACGACCGCCCACAGCGCGAGCGCTAGGCGCCGGCGAACGCCCTCGGTCGCGATCAGCGCCACCAGTCCCAGGAGCGCCGCCGCGACCCCAACGAGTGCGGGAGCGTCGGGGGTCTGACCCAGGACCACGCTCGCCATCCCGTGCTCCGAGAACCCGGATGCGTAGCCCCGCCACGACGCGGGCGCAAACAGGCGGTCGAGAGCTCCCCCCTCTCGCAGCCACGTGGCGCTCCAGGGAAGCAACAGCGCCCACGCCAGCGCCGCCGCGAGCAGAGCCGCCAGCACTCCGCGCATTCCCCCGGGCCCGAACGGCCATCTGGCGGCGGCAAGCACGAGCGCGAAGCCCGCGAAGAGAGCCAACGAGCCCGGCACGAACGCGGCCGACACCGCCATCCCGATCGCCGCGACCGCGACCTCTCTGCTCCAGTACCACCCCGGGGGCCGCGCCCAGCCCGTAAGTCGGATTAACGAGCGCCCCACGAAGGGGGCCGCGGCGCCGAAGAACAGCGCTCCGAGGGAACCCTGTCGCACCCCCGCGTAGCCGACGGCACCGACCAGATACGCGATGGCGGAGACGACACGCGCCTGGCGGTCGACGACGTCCGACAGGAGGAAGTACGCGCCAATCCCCGCCACCGCACCGAGCACCAACACCATCAGCTTCTGAGCCACGCCGACGGCACCGAACGCAAGGAGCGGGAAGACACCGAGTATCGGCAGTGCGGGAGGGACCGGATCCGTGGTGCCGAGCCCGATCGCTCGCCACGGCGCGGCGAAGGCGCGCAACAGGGCCGTGCTGCGATCCGGATAGGGCCACAGCTCGCCCGTAGAGGCCGACGGCCCCCACAGGTAATGCCGGAACGCGATCAGAACCGCGACCACCACCACGAGCGCGATCACGACCGCCCTGCCGGCGAACCGCGCTCCCAACACGCGAGCCTGAGCGCGCCTCTGCGCGAACAACTCGGCGCGCCGACCCCAGGCCTCTTCTAGGCGGTCTGCTTGGTGGGAGACGTAGAAGCGCATGCGCGCGCTCTGGCGAACGGTAAGCCGTCTCAACTTACGATCCGGCACCGTCCGCTTTCGCTGCACCCACGTGCGCTCGGACAGCGTTTGAGGGAAGGCAAAGAGGTTCCATCCAAGGGCGCGGGCGAGGTTGAAGGTCTCGCGCGGCTGCCGCAGCAGCAGGAAGGCAAACATCTCCGCGAACGTGAGGAGGACGAACAATGGCACGGTGACCGCGAGGCGGAGACCGGAGAAGTTCTTTGCGAGGGTCCTCAGCCGGTTGCGTCTGATGAAGTAGCGCGTCGGAGTGAAACGCGACCTCCGCTGTCCGGTAGCAAGCGCGATCGCGTGCCGTGCCTGGGCGAGAGGTTCGACCCTCACGACCCAACCGGCGAGGCGAGCGCGCCAGCACAGGTCGAGGTCCTCCGAGAACGCTCGCATGCGGGCGTCCCATCCTCGTAGCTGGCGGAACACGTCATGCCGAACGAGCATGCACGTCGATGTCACGAAGAACACCTCGGCCGGTGTGTCGTGCTGACCGAGATCGATCTCACCTTCCTCGAGACCCTTGTAGGGATAGCCGAACCGGTCTATCGCCATCCCCACCTCTTCGAGACGAGTGGGGTTGTCCCACGACAGGATCTTGGGCCCGACCACCGCCGTACCTTCCTCAGCCGAGATCCGGGTCACCATGTGCCCGACCGAGTCCGGGGTCAGCTCGGCGTCGTCGTGGATGAAGAGCAACAGATCCGCGTCGGTGCGGACGCGGGAAAGAGCCCAATTGATCGCACCGCCGAAACCGAGCGAGCGCGGGGTGCGCATGAAGGCCCATCGTCTGCGCCGGAGATGTCGCTTGGCGATCCGCTTGAGATGTGGCTGCTGCCGCCAGTCCGGAGATGCGTCGTCCACCACGAGGACGTCGAGGTACGGATAGGTCTGCAAGTTCAGCGCCGTGAGGCAATTCCTCAACCAGGTCCTGCCGCGGTAGGTCACGACCACGGCGAGAACGCTGGGGACGGCGCCCTTTGAGTCCTTCGGAGCACGCGTTGGCTCGGTGCTGATCGCAGTCGCCATAGAGTTTTGGGCTACACCTGCCGTGCGGCGGCGGGCCATCCGTACAACGTGGTTCTCTGGCGCGGTGTGCGACCAATGGAGCGGATCAGACGTTCCATCTCGTCCGGGGTGAGCTCCTGGCCGTGGCTGGCCCCGGCGGCGCGCGAGATGTTCTCGTCCATGAGTGTGCCGCCGAGGTCGTTGCATCCGGCCTGTAGCGCAAGCTTCGTCCCCTCGAGTCCCATCTTCACCCACGAGACCTGGATGTTGTCGATATGCCGGTTGAGCGCCACGCGCGCCACCGCGTGCAGCTTGAGCGCCTCCTCCAAAGTTGGCCCCCGTCTGGCCTTTCCCTTTAGGTAGATCGGAGCCGCCATGTGCACGAATGGGAGAGGAACGAACTCGAACAATCCCCCGGTTTCGTCGGCGATCTCCTCGTGAAGTGTCCGCACCACGATGAGGTGCCGCGCCCAGCTGCGCGGCGTCTCGACGGTCCCGAACATAATGGTCGCGTTCGAGCGAAGGCCGAGGGAATGCGCGATGCGGTGGACCTCGCACCATTGGGCCGTGTCGATCTTGTCGGGGCAGATGATTGCGCGGATCTCATCGTCGAGGATCTCCGCTGCGGTGCCGGGGAGGGTCGCCAGCCCCGCTTCCTTCAGGCTGTGAAGGAAGTCGCGCACCGACACACTCGAGGTCTCGGCCCCCTGCCACACCTCGAGGGCAGTGAACGCGTGCACGTGCATCTCGGGAACCTCGGTCTTGACCGCTCGCACGTACTCCGCATAGTTCTCGCCGGTGAAGCTGTGGTGGATCCCGCCCTGCATGCACACCTCGGTCGCGCCGCGCTGCCACGCCTCGCGCGCACGTCCCGCGACCTCCTCGGGAGTGAGCAGGTACGGCTCTCCCCGAAGATTGAGCGACTTGGGACCCTTGCTGAACGCGCAGAAGCCGCAGCGGAAGTAGCACATGTTCGTGTAGTTGATGTTGCGGTTGACGACGTAGGTGACCTCGTCGCCCACCGCCTTCTTCCGAAGGTCGTCGGCTACTGCCAGGAGCCGCTCTGCCTCCACGCCCCGTGCCGACAGCAACAGAGTGAGCTCGTCCTCGTCGAGCTCTTCGCGCGACTCCGCACGATCGAGAGCATCCACGAGCGACGGACGCATCACGCGGCCGGGGACGCGCCACGCTCCGCTGCGCGCGCTCTGGATCACCACGTAGGCGCTTTCGGGCGGGGCGACGGGCGCCCCC
>JBOGWZ010000086.1:0-6394 GCA_050694075.1 Actinomycetota bacterium
AGCAGATAGCGGAGCTGGACGACGTTCGGGCAAGTCTCGCCCGCAGAGCGGACCTCACTCGGTTCGCGCTCGGCCTGGCAGACGCGCCGGAGCTGTTCGACGAGATCGACTTCATCATGTTCTTGGACGAGAAGAAGACGATCACGGGCCTGGCCGGCCATGGTCCCAGGATCGAGCGAAGGGGTAGGTTCCGGCGGGTGCCACTGCGGCAGGCGGACGTCATCAGCCTCGCCGGCAGTCCCGTCGTGGACGAGGCCCTTGAGCAAGGGGTCGCCGCCACGCTCGCGAAGGTCCGCGACAAGGCCCCGATCTTGGCGGCCGCCCGGGTCCGCCATCCGCGCTTCGCGGCGAGGACCGTAGGGGTCGTTCTCGTCGCTCACTACGTGGACGCCCGCACGGTCGACCGGATCTCGGCCAACTTCGACCCGGCCTCCGGGAGCCTGATCGTCGACGGGAGGCTGGTCGCAAGCGGCCTCCGAGGGGATCTCACAGTCCGGGCGCTGCTTCCTGGGAGGGTGCGGCCACGACTGCTCGCCGGAGAGACCGTCACGCTCGAGCAAACGATCGGTCGGGGTTCGTTCTTCTCGGCGATCTCGCTTCTGTCAAACGCCCGGGGAAGCCCGATCGAAGACGTGGCGTTGTTGCTCTCCTCGCCCGGCGAGATTGTCACGCAGACTCGCGAGAGCGTGGTGCAGACCCTCTTCCTCGTCGCCCTAAGCGCGGGGTTGATCGCGCTGCTGTTGGCGTGGTTCTCCGGAAGGCGGATAGCACAGCCGATCCAGATGCTGACTCGGACCGCCCAGAAGGTCCGGGAGGGTGATCTCAGCGCGCGCACGAACGTCGCGGGCGAAGACGAGGTGGGCCAGCTAGGAGAGACGTTCAACGAGATGACTTCGTCGCTGTCGCGCATGACGGACGACCTGCGAGAAGCGGCGCGCGAGGAGCACAGGCTGCGCGCCCGGATCGAGACGATTATCCAGTCGATGGCCGACGCGCTGGTAGCGGTCGATCCTCAGAGAAAGGTGCTCGCATTCAATCGGGAGGCCGAGAAGCTCACCGGCATAAAGGCGAAGAAGGCCGTCGGCCAGCCCATCGACGACGTCCTCGACGTGCGCGACGCACAGGGTGAACCGGTCACGCTTCCGATCCAAAGGCTGACAGAGGGGTCGGTCGGAGGCGTCTTCATTTTCCGGCGGGGGCGCGATCCGATCCCGGTGGCGGTCACGAGCGCGGTTCTCCGCGGCGAGGGCGATGAACCGACGGGTGGGGTGGCCGTTATCCGCGACATGTCGCGCGAACACGAGCTCGAGCGGATGAAGACAGAGTTTCTTGCCAATATCTCTCACGAGTTGCGGACACCATTGACCCCAATCAAAGGGTACGCAGAGATCCTGGGTCGCAGAGACGTCTCTCCCGAGAAGACGCGGCAGTTCGTCGGCGGCATTCTGGAATCGACCGGCCGCTTGGAGCGCATCGTCGGCCTTCTCCTCGACTTCTCGGCGATGGAGGCGGGCAAACTCTCTCCGCGCACGGCCCCCGTGGACATCGGGGCGATGCTCGAGGAGATGGCGAGCGAATGGGCGCACCGAGCTCCGCGCCACGAGGTTGTGGCGGAGGTGGCGACGCCGCTTCCAAAGGTGATCGGTGATGAAAGATTGCTGCGACGCAGCCTCGAAGAGCTCTTGGACAACGCCGTGAAGTTCTCACCCCAGGGCGGAAAGATCAGGCTCCAAGCCAAGAGTGCATCGGGCAACGGACGGCGAAACGGGGCGGTCGAGGTGACGGTGGAGGATCAGGGCATCGGGATCTCGCCTGAGGACCTGCCCAAGATCTTTTACGACTTCCACCAGCTCGACGGTTCGGAGACCCGCACCTATGGAGGCCTGGGTCTCGGATTGGCGTTCGTGCAGCGTATTGTGAAGGCTCACGACGGATCCGTCAGCGTGGAGAGCCGGCCCGAACAGGGTACGAGGCTGACCATCACGATCCCCGCGGCGACCCGGACGGGGGGAGAGGACTAGTCCGTTTGGGCTATTCCCGAAAGCGGCGCATCGGATTAAGACTGTGCATATCGGTACTCAAGCCACAGAAGGGACCCGTCGAGGTTCGTTAGGAAGATGAGGAAACTCGCTCTGGCCTTGTGCGTCGCACTGTTCGCCGCGACCGCCTGCTGGCCCTTCGACGATGACGCTCCGCTCACGGAGATGACGCTCGCGCTCCAGAGAGGCGTTATGGAGGTGCTCCGCGGCGAGGAGTTGATCGAGGTCTCCGACCGGGCCTCGATCCAACCCGGAGACGTGATCCAGGGAGGCTCGGGCGCCCTCGCACGGCTTCGACTCGAGGGCGGGCGGATCTTGCATCTGGCGGGTTTCGGTTCCAAGCTCGACGTTCGCATCGTCGCTCCCGACGAGGTCGAGGGTCGCTCTGGCAACGTCCTGGCGGATGCCGGCGAGCCTACGACCGTGGTGTTTGGACAGATCGAGGCGACCGCCTCCAACGCCACGTTCAGGGTCGACCGGGGCATCGCGTCGACACGGGCATCGGCGTATGAAGGAGAGGTCCGACTGACCGCCCCGGGTGAGCCCACGCTCAACGTGGGACGTCTCCGGCAGGTAGCGGTTGCCGCGGACGATCTTCCCTCGGTGCCGGATCCCTATCGACTGGACACCGAGGACTACTGGGACAGGCTGTTTCTCAGGAACCTCGTCGACCTCCAAAGCAACATCGAGCAGCTCGCGATCGGTTTCCAGAACCAGCTCGGCGAGAGCCGGCCGGGTGTCGCGTACTTCGAGGCCCTTGCCGGGGGCCGCGACGCGTCGTTCATGCGTCGGTACCTGAGGCGGACGTCCGCGGTGAATCTCTTGATCGCGTTCAACATCGCGCTGCGCGTTCCGAAGATGTCGCTCGGGGATGCGTTCCGCAAGACGTTCCGATTGTTCGAGCGTGGAGCGAGCTGGGGGGTCGTGGCCGACATCATGGGTGTCACGCCGCGCGTGCTCGTTGCCAGTCTCGAGCGCATCGTCGAGAGCGCTACCAGGGGTCGCGACCTCCAGGAACCGGAGTTCACCGTGGCGGCGGCGGAGGAAGCATCGAGTTCCGGCTCCTCTTCGTCGGGTGGCTCGTCGCCCTCATCGGGTGGAGGCGGTAGCGGCGACGCCAACACGGGTGGAGGCGGCGATGGAAACGACGAACCCCCACCCGAGAAGCCGAAGGATGAGGAAGAGGAGTGCCAGGACTTCGACATCGACTGTACGGTCGATGACATCCTCCCCGACGAGTCGCCCAGCCCTTCACCTTCCTCCCTCTGATCATGACGGGGCTGCGATAGCCTTTATCTCGTGTCGCGCCCCCGAATCCTCGTCGCCGAGGACGATCCCAGCGTTCGGATGACCCTGCAATTCGTGCTGGAGGATGAGGGTTTCGAGGTGATCATGGCCGAGGACGGGGAGCGGGCGGTGGCGGTGGCGCGGGCCGAGAGGCCGGATGTGATCCTGCTCGACGGGATGCTGCCAAAGCTCGACGGGAGAGAGGTCTATTCGACGTTGCGTGGCGACGACGCCACCAAGGAGATCCCCGTGCTCGTGCTTAGCGGCATGGTGCGCGAGCACGACGACTGGCCCGGGGCGCATTTCGTCGGCAAGCCGTTCAGTCCCGACGAGCTGATCAAACAGATCCGTGAAGCGCTTCCGAGATAACGGGGGTCCTGCCGCATGGTGAGCCGATCGTTCGGGTGGAGGCGACGACGAGGGCTGATCCTCGTCTCGCTCCTGGTCGTGGTGATCGCGCTGCTGGCCTCGGCCCGCTTCTACACCGACATCCTGTGGTTCCAAGAAGTGGGTCTGACATCCGTCCTGTGGAAGAGCCTCGGCACGCAGTTCGCCCTCGGAATCGTCGTGGGGGCGCTCGTCGCTGCGGTGGTGTGGCTCAACCTGTGGATCGCCACCCGACTTGTGTCGCCCTATCGGATCTCCGATCTGACGATCGGGCGGCGGGATCCCTTACAGGAGGTTCGTGACAACGTCCGCCGCTACGAGGGTTGGATAAGGCTCGGAATAGCGCTCTTCGTGGGCCTGACGGTGGGGGCGAACGCGGGGTCCGCGTGGAGGACGTATCTCCTCTGGGCGAACCGCGTCGAGTTCGGAGCGACCGACCCGCAATTCTCACGCGACATCGGCTTCTTCGTGTTCGAGCTTCCCTTCTTCGAGGCCGTGCTGTCGTGGCTGTGGTTCGCCCTCTTCGCATCGTTGGTAGTCGCGGCGGCCGCGCACTTCCTGTACGGATCGCTTCGGTTCGATCTCGGCTGGGCCGGCGTGCAGCCAAACGTGGTGGCCCACCTCTCTGTTCTTCTTGGGCTGCTGGCCCTCGTCAAGGCCGCGCAGTACTGGCTCGGCCGTTTCCAGCTCAACTTCTCCCCGCGCGGAGTCGTGACCGGCGCCAGCTATACGGACGTTCACGCCCAGCTCCCCGCCCTCACTCTCCTGACGTTCATCTCGGTGATATCGGCCGGGCTGTTCTTCGCGACCATCCGGGTCCGCCGCCTCACGCTTCCCATCGCCGCGGTCGGGATCTGGATCCTGACCTCCTTCCTGGCCGGTTTCGTGTGGCCCACGCTCGTGCAGCGCTTCTCCGTGGAGCCGCAGGAGTTGCAGCGAGAAAGGCCCTTCATCGCGCGCAACATCGAGACCACGCGGGAAGCTTTCGGTCTGGATGAAGTCGAGTCCCGACCGTTCGACGTGTCGTTCGATCTCACGGCTGAAGACGTGACCGCCAACGATGCCGTGCTGCAGAACGTTCGGTTGTGGGACCCCATCATCCTGCAGCTGGCCTTCGAGCAGTTGCAGGCGATCCGCCCCTACTACGAGTTTCCCGACGTCGACGTCGATCGCTACGAGGTCAACGGCGAGCCGCGGCAGGTGTTGCTGGCGGCTCGCGAGCTCGAGCTGAGTGACCTGTCCGAGGCGACGAGGAACTGGCAGAACGAGCACCTGCAGTTCACACATGGCTACGGGCTGGTCGCGAGCCTGGCGAACGAGTCGACGATCGCGGGGCAGCCCGACTTCATCGTGAAGGACGTACCGGGCACGATCTCTTCGGGGGCAGAGTCGCTCGAGACCACACAGCCCGGTCTCTACTACGGGGAATCCTTCGAGTCCACGGAATACTCGGTCGTCAACACCGAGCAGGCTGAGGTCGATTACGGGACCGAGGAGGAGGTCGTACGTAGTAGCTACGCGGGCGAGGGGGGCATCCTTGCCGGCAACCTCTTCAAGCGCCTCGCGTTCGCCTTCCGGGAGGGAGACCCGAACCTCGTGCTGACGGGCCTCATCGATGGTGATTCGCGGATCATGATCTACAAGAACGTGCGCGACCGGGTTCTGAGAGCGGCACCGTTCCTCGCACTCGACCACGATCCCTACGTGGCGGTGATCGACGACCGACTCGTGTGGATCCTCGACGGCTACACCACCACGCGCTTCTATCCGTACTCACAGCGTTTCGACGCGGGGACCATCATCGGCGCCACGGAGAAGGGCGCTCTGGATACGAGCATCAACTACGTTCGAAACTCGGTCAAGATCGCCGTGGACGCCTACAACGGAACGATGGATTTCTACGTCATCGACGAAAGTGATCCGATCATCCGGGCGTGGCGGAACGCGTTTCCCGATCTGTTCACCGACGAGCAACCCAGCGAGGAGCTGAGGGCGCACTTCCGCTATCCGGAGGACCTGTTCAAGGTCCAGTCCGAAGTGTTCCTCACCTATCACATAACGGATGCGGCCGACTTCTTCTCAAAGGAGGACGAGTGGGGAGTGCCCGACAACCCCCAAATAGGGAACTCCTCTCTGCCCGGCCTGTCGGAGAAGGTCCCGCCGACTTATCTTCTGTTCAATCTGCCGGGTGAGCCCGAAGCGGAGTTCCTTCTTACCCGGCCGTTCACGCCGCGCAACCGCAACAACATGATCGCCCTTCTCGTCGCGCGCAACGATCCCGACCACTACGGTGAGGTGCTGACGCTGCAGTTCCCGCGGCAACGACTCGTCAGCGGCCCCGTGCAGGTGGACAACCTCATCAATCAGGACGTCGAGATCTCGCGGCTCCTCACGCTGCTTCGACAGGGTGGTTCGGAGACCGACTTCGGTGCTCTTGTTTCGCTTCCGATCGAAGACTCGATCCTCTACATCCAGCCGATCTTCGTCACCGCCGAGAACGTGGGCATCCCCGAGCTAAAGAGGGTGGCGCTCGTCTTCGGCGAGAACACCGTCATCGCCGAGAGCCTCGAGGAGGGGCTTTCCGACCTGTTCGGGCTGGGGGAGCCGCAGGTGCCCGAGGAGCCCGAGGAGCCGGGCGAGGAGCCACCGCCCGAGGCCCCGGGTCGGCTCGACGAGATCGT
>JBOGWZ010000087.1:0-6371 GCA_050694075.1 Actinomycetota bacterium
AGCGGCGAGTCGATGCCGCAGAGGTCCTTGAAGCGCTCGTCGTCTTCGTCGCTGACCCCGAAGTTGCGCATCCACGCGGTGGACTCGAGGAAGGCTGCGATGCCCTGTTCGTTGGCGGACCCGCGCTTGCGCACCGTTTCCGCGATCGCCCTGGCAAGGAGTCCGATTTCCAGCGCCCCTCGTATCTCGGCGCGGGCGTAGTTCACGACGAAGTGCCACTCGGTCTCGCTGAGGACCGTCTTGAAGGGTGCCGTGAGCTCGTGGGTGACCGGATCGAGCTCGCGGACGATTCCGAGGATCTTGGCTTTCTCCGCGGGTGTGAGGACGATCCGGGCCATGGCGAAATCCAAGCCGAGGGGGTGCCCCGCCACAAGAGATTTGCGCAAAGTGCTTAGAACCAGACCGAGCCCCTAGACGCCTGCTCACGGGCGATACTGCTGCGCGTGAGAGCGACAGAGGTTTCCTACGTCGAGTCTCGCGGGGTTCGCACCCGCGTCCGGCAGGCCGGTGAGGGCCCTCCTGTCGTCGTGCTCCACGGATGGCGCGGGCGGATCGAGTCGATGATCCCCGTCGCGGACTGTCTCCAGGATCGTTTCCGGACTGTCGCTCTCGACCTCCCCGGGTTCGGGGAGTCGCAGCTGCCGCCGGAGGTGTGGGGGAGCGAAGAGTACGCGGAGCACATCGCCGCCGTCCTTTCGAGCGTCGGCGTAGATCGCGCCCACTTCGTGGGGCACTCGTTCGGCGCGAAGACGTCTCTGTGTCTCGCCGCGGCGCGCCCCGATATGGTCGACAAGCTCGTCGTCGCCGGCTCTCCCGGTCTTCGCATACCCCCCTCGTTCGAAGCAAGGATCAAGCGGACCGCCTCACGCGCGGCGCGGCTCTTCGGTCGACTCGGCGCTCCGGGGCAGGCGCTGCGCGACGCGATATATCGGCGCGTCGCATCGCGCGATTACCGCGAGGCCGGCGAGCTGCGTCCCATCCTCGTGAGGGTCGTGAACGAGGATCTCGCGGGAGCGCTGACCACGATCACCTCTCCTACCCTGCTGGTGTGGGGCGTCGACGACGACGCGGTACCCGTCGCGGTGGCACAACGGATGGAGAAGCTCATCCCGGACGCGGGCCTCGTGGTCCTAGAGGGGGCCGGTCACTTCTGCTACCTGGACCAGCCGGTTGCCTTCTGTCGGATCGTCCGCCACTTCTTCATCGGCGAGGAATCTCGGTGAGCTTCGAGGATCCCTTCGCCGGGTACTCGGCGTTGCTGCGAACGATCGTGTACGGGGTCGTCCCGCTCTTTACCGTGTGGCAGGTGGCAAGGCTCCGCAGGGCGCTCCACGTGTTCCAGCTCGAGGGCTACAAGCGTCCGAGGTTCCTGGCGTGGTGCCGCGCCGATCGCAGGCGAGCCCTCTTCCTCCGACGAGACACTCGCAAGAAGCCCCTCGTCATGACGGGGCGGGCGTGGCGGCTACTGATCGGGGCAACCATCCTGTCGGTCGCGGTCGTGCTCGTGCCCGCAGGGCTCGTGCACGTCTGGGAGGGATGGCCGTACGACATCCCGACGTGGGCGGTGACGACGGCGGTTGCGTTCCTCGGCCCCCCATACCTTCTGGCTGCTTCGGACGTCTTGCTATCTCCACTGCAGAGCGCGATCAACGGCCGTTTCGTGCGAGCGGCTCGCAGCAGGCTCGACGAAGTGCGTCCCGTCGTGATCTCCATCACCGGCTCGTTCGGGAAGACCTCGACAAAGTTCGCCGTGGCCGGGATCATCGCCGAGGGGGCCGCTCTCGCGACGCCCGGCAGCTACAACACACCTCTCGGGGTGTCGCGCACGATCAACGAGCTGTTGACCGAACGCTACCGCTTCTTCGTCGTGGAGATGGGGGCCTACCGGGAGGGGGAGATCGCCGAGCTGTGCTCGTTCGTGCGCCCGAAGGTGGGGGTGCTGACCGCCATCGGCCCCGCACATCTCGAGCGCTTCGGATCTCTCGATGCGATCCGGCGGGCGAAGTACGAGATCGTGGCATCGCTCCCGGGCGACGGAATCGCGGTAATGAACGTCGACGATCCCGAGGTCCGGCCGCTGGCGGACGAGACCGAACGAACGCGAGTGGTCCGCTACGGCATGGATGGCGATGCCGGCCCCGATGTGACCGCGCGCGGGATCGAGCACACGGTCCAAGGGGCTCGCTTCGAGATCGTGCTGACGTCCTCGGGGGAGTCGATCGGGGTTCAGACGCGCCTCCTCGGGCGACACGCGATCGGCCACGTGCTCGCGGGTGTCGCCGTCGCCACCGGCCTCGGCTCGTCACTGCGGGAGCTAGAGGCGCGGATCGAGGCCCTGGCTCCCGTGGAGCACCGGCTCGAGATCCTCGAGGGGGCAGGGGGAGTGATCGTGATCGACGACGCGTACAACTCCAACCCAGAAGGAGCGGAGGCCGCTCTCGAGGTGCTCGAATCCATGCCGGGCGCGCGCAAGGTCGTCGTCACACCGGGCATCATCGAGTTCGGCGAGCTGCAGCAGCGTGTCAACGAGAACTTGGGCGAGCACGCGGGTCGCGTGGCCGACTTCGTGGTCGTTGTCGCCCGCGTCAATCGCGACGCGCTGGTGAACGGCGCGCGCAGAGCCGGGGGGGCCGAGGTCATCGCCGTCGGCACGCTCGAGGAAGCTCGGGCAAAGCTCGCGCAGCTGCTCCGGCCCGGTGACGTCGTGCTGTTCGAGAACGACCTGCCGGACCACTACGAGGGATAGCATCGCCCGGTGCTCGTGCTCGGGCGCGCCGACGTCGAGAAGTTGCTAGATACCGAGGACCTGATCGAGGCGTTGGGTCCGGCCATGGTCGATCTCAGCGAGGGCCGCGTCTCGATGCCGCCCCGGATCGCCGCGCAGATAGACGAACGGGAGGCGTTCCTCGCGGCGATGCCGGCGTTCCTCCCAGGTCTAGGCGCGCTCGAGACGAAGCTCGTGTCTGTGTTCCCGCACAACAGAGACCGTCCCTCGCATCAGGCCGTGATCGTGTGCTTCGATCCCGAAAACGGGACGCCCCTCGCACTGATGGACGCCACCCACGTCACCGCGATGCGGACGGCCGCGGGCTCGGCGCTGGCCACGAGGCTCCTGGCGCGCGGCGACGCGAAGGTGCTCGCGATCGTCGGAACCGGTGTGCAGGCGCGCGCCCACGCACGCGCCGTCCCGCTCGTTCGCTCGTTCGAGCGCACCGTGATCGCGGGGCGCGATCCCAGCAAGACGAAGGACTTGGCGCGGGAGTTGGGGGCCGAGGCTACGCCCGATTACGAGACCGCCGTCTCACAGGCCGACGTGGTGTGCGCGTGCACGCACTCACCGGAGCCGGTCATAAGGCGCGCGTGGCTTCGAGAGGGCACGCACGTCAACTCGGTCGGCTATACCCCGGGTGTCGAGATCGATGCAGAGACCGTCGCCGACGCGCTGGTCGTTGTCGAGTCGCGCGCGTCGGCTCTGGCACCTCTTCCTGCAGGCGCGAATGAGTTGTTGTGGCCGATCCGCGACGGGATGATCGGCGAGGACCACGTACACGCGGAGATCGGCGAGCTCGTGGCGGGAACAAGGCCGGGACGGACGTCGAACGACCAGATCACGCTGTACAAGTCGGTGGGCGTTGCAGTGCAGGACGCGGTCGCGGCGTCGCTCGTCCTCGAGGCCGCGCGCCGTGTGGGAGCTGGCACCGAGATCGACCTCTGAGAACGGTACGCTCGCTGGCATGGCGAGGCTCAAGGTAGGAGTGATCTTCGGGGGGCGCTCGGTCGAGCACGACGTGTCCATCGTGACGGCGCACCAGGCGATGGCCGCGCTCTCCGGGAGGCACGAGATCGTCCCGATCTACATAACGAAGGAGGGCCGCTGGCTCACGGCCCCCGCGCTGAACGACCTCGAGGTTTACCGGCTAGGCCGCGTCGCGGAGGTCGGCGAGGAGGCGTTCATGCCTCCCGTCACGGGTTTCGGTGGGCTCCACGTGCCCGGCGGGAGGCTGAGGGGTTCGCGCACGATCTCGCTCGACGCCGTCGTGTGTGCGATCCACGGGACCTACGGCGAGGACGGCACGCTTCAGGGCGTGCTCGAGATGGCCGGTCTCCCGTACACCGGGTCGGGCGTGGCCGCGTCCGCGATCGGCCTCGACAAGGTCGCCATGAAGGGGGCGTTCCGGGCCGCGAGACTGCCGGTCGTGCCGCATCACCTCGTGGAGACGCGTTTGGATGCCGATCCGGAGGCGGTTCTCGACGAGGCCGAGCGGGCGATCGGCTATCCCGTTTTCGTAAAGCCTGCCCGCGCCGGCTCGTCGGTCGGGATACGCCGCGCCGACGACCGGATGGAGCTCCGCGACGCCCTGGGCATCGCGCGCCACTACGACACCCGTGTGCTGGTCGAGCGCGCCATGCTCGGCTGCTTGGAGATCAACTGCTCCGTGCTCGGAGGCTCCGGCCGAGAGCCGAGGGTGAGCGTGTGCGAGCAGCCGGTCGCCTGGGAGGAGTTCCTCACTTTCTCGGACAAGTACATGCGCGCCGGCAAGGGAGCCAAGGCGGCTCAGGGCATGGCGTCGTTGGAGCGTCGCATCCCGGCCCCCATACCCGACGCCGTCGCGAAGCAGGTGCAGGACAATGCGCTGCGCGCGTTCCGGGCGATCGATGCATCGGGGGTTGCTCGCATCGATTCCTTCGTGAACGAGGAGACCGAAGAGACCTGGGTGATGGAGATCAACACGATGCCGGGCTCGTTTGCGTTCTACCTGTGGGAGGCGTCGGACCTCTCGTTCGAAGGGCTGATGGACGAGCTGCTCGACATCGCCCTCGCCGAGCACGAGGAGCGGGCGAGCCTGATGTTCACGTTCGACTCGGGGCTGCTCGAGGGCGCGCCGAAGGGGAAGCAGCGTGGCTGAAGCGACGCGTCTCTCGGCCGAGGATCAGCAGCGGTTCGAGCAGGAGGCCCTGCCGCTGCTCGACTCGCTCTACGGCGCCGCACTTCGGATGACGCGCAATCCCGCGGACGCGGAAGACCTCGTGCAGGAGGCGATGCTGCGCGCCTATCGCAGCTTCGAGTCCTTCGAGCCGGGCACGAACCTCAAGGCGTGGCTGTTCCGCATCCTCACCAACGCCTACATCAACACCTACCGGAAGCGTCAACGGGAGCCGAAGAAGGTCTCCCGGGACGAGATCGAGGAATTCGATCTCTACCAGCAGCTCAAGGAGCACGATCCCGACTTCTCGGTGACTCCCGAGAACATCGTGCTCGACAACCTCGTGGACTCGGACATCATCGCCGCGATCGACGAGCTCCCCGAGCAGTTCCGCCTGGCCGTCGTCCTCTCCGATATCGAGGGCTTCAGCTATGCAGAGATGGCCGAGATCATGGGGGTGCCGATGGGGACCGTCATGTCCCGGCTCCATCGGGGAAGAAAGGCCCTCCAGAAACGGTTATGGGAACTAGCACGCGATCGGGGCATCGTGAGAGGGCCCCGGCCCGAGGTAACAGGTAAGAGCAAGGCGAGCGATACTTAGACGACGGATCTAGCCGGGGGGAGAGCATGGGACACGGGGCATCATGAAAGAGCGGTGCAAGGAGATCCTGGAGCGGGCGAACGTCCTGCTCGACGGGGAGATATCGATGATCACCGAGACCGAGCGCCTCGAGATCGAGACCCACCTGGAGGAGTGCCAGCCTTGCTTCGAGCGCTACGGGCTCGAGGAGCAGTTCGTAGGGCTCATCCATCGCCTCAGGGGCGGAAGCCCGTGCCCCGACGACCTCAAGGCTAAGATCACGCATTACCTACGAGAGGCCTGAGAAGGGCCTTTTTTTACGCCCGAGAACCCCCCCGCGCTGAAGTCGGCGGCCATTTCGGTCGATACCCCAGATACGGACCAACCCGACATGGAGGTACCAACGCGTGGGATCTGCCGACGAGCGTGTTTTCCACGCCGACGAGGTCTACATAACCACTGGTGAGGCGGCCCGGATCCTGAGGGTCTCGCCCAAGACGGTGGCGCGCTGGGCCAAGGAGGGCCGGCTCCCTCACCTCGTCACGCTCGGCGGACACCGGCGCTTCCCGGCCGTCGCCATCGAGGAGCTCGCCCGCAGCCTGCGCGTCGTCTCCTGAGCCCCACTCCCCGGCCGAGTTGCACGTGAGGGGCCAATACGCCCCTGAGATCCAACTCGGCGGCGTTCAGAAACCAGATTGAATCAATTGGTCGGGCGGGCATAGGATTACCCCAACGCCAAGCACTCCTGCCTCTTAGGAAGGGGCCATGGCCCGTACCAACCTTCACGAGTTGGCCAATCGCCTGCTCGATGCCCTTCAACAGGCCTCTCAGGGCCCGCGCTTCGAGGGCAAACTTCGTCAGGTGGC
>JBOGWZ010000088.1:0-6331 GCA_050694075.1 Actinomycetota bacterium
CCGATGCCGATCTGCAGGAGGCGATGGGAGGGACCGCGCGCATCCAGGCGGCGAGCCCGGACGGGCGGCGCCTCTACACCCTTTACACGTTGCCCGGCCCCGAGGACGGAGAGGACTACGCGTTCATTCACGTCCTCAGCCTCGATGAGCTGTGGGCCCACTGCATCGACCTGCCCGCCGGCTTCGCGACGTCCGCCGAGTCGGCCACCGCCCTCACCGTCTCTCCCGACGGAAGGCGTCTGTACGTGGCCAACGGCGCGACGAGGACGCTGGCCGAGATAGATACGGAGGCGCTCGAGGTGGCTCGCACCTCGACGCTCGACCTCGGCTCGGGAGGGATCGTGCACGGCGCGCATGATCCGGACTCGACTCTGTATCTCGCACGCGGCCGGCGAGTGGTGGCTGTCGACGCGTCGGGGCTCACCCAACGACGTGCCTGGGTGATGCCGGAAAAGGTCAGAGGCCTTCAGGTGACCCCCGACGCGAGGAGGCTGTACGTCGGGCTGAGACAGCAGGTCGCGGTCCTCGACACCGTCACCGGCGACAGGCTGGAGATGATCGATCCTCCCGGCGTTCGCTGGATCGATCAGTTCGGTCCGGTGACGCGATCGGTGGACCCGGGCCGCACGGAGATCACCTGCGCCTGCTGACTCCGCTTAACGTGGCGGGGTGAGGGCTTCAGCGGGAGGCGACTCGCGTCTGTCCCCCGTGGGCCGCCACGGACGCGCGGCCACGGTCGTTGTCGTTCTCGCGCTCCTCGCGGCGGGCACGTTCTGGGGACTTGCGGATCACTTCCCGTTCACCCCCTTCACGCAGTTCGCCGGCTCCGTAGGAGGGACCGCCGAGTTCGCCTCCCCCCGGATCGAGGCGATCACCGCGGCCGGAGACGAGGTCGTCATCGGGTTCCGGGCCTTTGGTCTGCGCCGTGCGGAGTTCGAGGGCCAGATGAGACGCCCTCGTTTCCGCGACGACCCCGCGGAGCTCCTCGAGCTGTTGTCTGTGGCGTACGAGCGTCTCGGCCCCGACCGTCCGGAGCTGGTGGAGATCCGTCTCGTCTACCGTGTCCATCGCCTGGCACAGGGGCGCAGCGCCGGGCACCGGGACGTCACCTCCGCGGTGTGGAGCCGATCGTGATGGTCCCGGAGCGGGTTGCGCGCGCGACGGCGGCGGTCGGTGGTTGGTGGTTCGAGCCGCTGCCGCGGGGACGGGTGGCCGCCTTGCGCGTGGTCGTCTACGGATTCATCTTCCTCGACGTGCTCGTCCTGCGTCCGTGGGTGATGGGACACGGAGATCTCCCCGAGGAGATGTACAGCCCCCTGTTCTTGGGTCGTGCGCTGCCCCTTCCGACGCCCACTCCGCTGTTCGTCCGCGCGGTCGCGGCGCTCCTGCTCGTGGGGGCGGCGGTGGCCATGACCGGCAGGGCGGCGCGCTCGGTCGGCGCCGCCGTCTTCCTCCTCTACTTCGAGTGGATGATCATCGCCTTCTCGTACGGGAAGGTCGATCACGACCGACTGGCGTTCCTCGTCGCGCTCGCCGTCCTGCCGACCGTCGGCCGGGTGCGCTTCGATCGGGAGGCCGCATCGCGCCCACGGGACGAGGCCTCCGGGTTCGCGATCCGCTGCATCCAGGTGGCGATCGTTCTGACCTACGTGCTCTCGGTGGTGGCCAAGATCCGCTTCGGCGGGGGGGTCGAGTGGCTAAACGGATCGGTGCTCGCGCGGGCCATCGTACGCAGAGGCTCGTTCGTCGCCGATCCCCTTCTCGACTACCCGTGGCTGTTGCAGGCCGCGCAGTACCTGATCGTTGCATTCGAGCTGGGGACCCCGCTGTTGCTGGTGCGAGGCCGGGTGGGCCGCGCCTACCTCGGAGCGACGGTGGTGTTTCATGCGGTGACCTTCACCTTCATCGGTCTCATGTTCTGGCCGCACATCGTCTGCCTCTCGGCGTTCGTCCCACTCGAGAGACTGACGGTTACGCGCCGGCTCGCCCGGGCGCGCGCGTCACCTCTCCTCGAAGGCGCCTGAGTCACTCGATCTGAAGGTGGGCGGCCATGTCGTCTTCGCTCGGATCCTCGGGCTCCGAGGTGTGTGGAACGCAGTACAGGATGTAGCTCCCGGGTTCGTCCGGGATCTCGACGAGCTCCTCGCTGCCCGGGCCGAGCTGAACATCGATGTCGAGTGCGTCGATCGTGAAGGTGTGAAGGAACGGGTCTGAGTTCTTGACGAGGACCGTCGTGCCCCCGGCAAGCGAGTACTCGTCCCGATCGAACTCGAAGTCGCTCAGCTCCACGGTGACGTCCGCTCCCGCCACTCCGTCGACGGTCTCGCGGCCGACCGCGGTCAGCACGCCCGACAGCAGCATGAGAACCACGACGACGGCAACGGCGATCCGGATCGCGGCCCGCTCTCCGCCCGCGGCCGAGCGCGACAGATGTCCGCGACGGTGGGCGACGATCGCGCCGACGCAGGACGCGATCGCGAGCAGCGCACCCGGGATCACCAAGACACCCGGGACGAAGTCGAAGAAGCTCGACGGGGTGGCCAGGCCGAAGGCGGTCCAGAACAGAGCCATCGCGACCAGCAACGCCACGACGATCCCGACGATCTTGGACCAGAGGCCGAATCGCCACACGAGGTAGGCCCCCACGAGCGCAACGAAGCCGGAGATCCCGAAGAACGGAACGTCGTCGAGGCCCCACGCGATGCCCGCGCCCAACATCAGCAGAGGGCCCAGCGCCGCGAGGATCAAGCCGAGCGCCGCCAGGCGGGTCCATCGAGCGCGGGCCCCGTCGCGTCCAGCGGCTCCCTCTACCGTCGCCATAAGAGCTCCTTCCTGGCCCATGCCCCGGTCTGGTCGGATCCGAAACGAGAGGATGCTACGACGGGATCGGGCCTCACCGATCCCGGCACCGTTCACATCGGGAGAGACTTGTCCCCGTGCGCTCCGTCCACATCGTCCCTCACACGCATTGGGATCGTGAGTGGTACCTCCCCTTCGAGGGCTTCCGCGACCGGCTGGTGGAGACCCTCGACCTGGTGCTGGATCTCCTCGCCTCCGACGACCGGTGGACGCATTTCCACCTCGACGGACAGACCGCGATGATCGACGACTACCTGGAAGCTCGGCCGGAGCGCACCGAGGAGCTCCGCGCGCACGTGCGCTCCGGGCGGCTGTCGTGCGGGCCGTGGGTCACGCTGGTGGACGAGTTCTTGGTCTCGGGCGAGTCGATCCTTCGCAACCTCGAGGACGGCATGCGCAGGGCGGAGGAGCTCGGGGGAGCGACGTCGATCGGCTATCTGCCCGACCAGTTCGGCCACGTTGGCCAGATGCCGCAGATCCTGCGCGCCGCCGGGATCGAGCGCGCGGTGGTATGGCGCGGGGTTCCCGACATGATCGACAGGTCGAGCTTCACGTGGAGCGCGCCGGACGGATCACGTGTGCAGGTCTCCTATCTCCCGTTCGGCTACGGGCAGGGGCGCAGACTGCAGTCGCTGGAGCGCCTTCGCCGGGAGACATACCGTCTCGAGCCGTTCCTCGCCGGAAACGAGCCGGCGTTGCTCCCGGTGGGAAGCGACCATCAGCGCCCCAACTCGAGGCTTCCCGATCTGGTGGTGAGCGCACGCGCCGCAGGCATCGAGGCCTCCATCGTTTCCCTGTCCGAGCATCTGGAGCAGCAAGGCCGGTCAGGGCTCGAGTGGCGTGGGGAGCTGCGCTCCGCAGCGCGCGCCCACTTGTTGCCGAATACCTACTCGGTGCGCGCGCACCAGAAGGTCGCACGTGCTCGTGCCGAGCATCTGATCGAACGCTATGCGGAGCCTCTGGCCGCGCTCGTTCCCGGCGCGACGTGGCCGGCGGACGAGCTCGCCGAAGCGTGGCGCCTGCTCCACCTCAACGGCGCCCACGATTCGGTGTGCGGGTGCTCCACGGACGAGGTAGCGCGCGCGGTTGACGCGCGCACCCGGCGTGTGACCGAGATAGCGCGTCGCGTCGCCGACCGCGAGCTCGACCGGCTGGCGGTCGCGGTCGAGCCGGCGGGAGTCGTTGCCTTCAACCCGTCGCCGTTCGCCCGTCATGGGATCCCTCCCCTCGGCTGGCGCACTTTCGAGGAGTTCACATCGACCCCGCGTGCGGCCGAGACGGAACCGCACCTGTCCCTCGAGGACCAGGAAGACGGGGGCGATCTCTACACCTTCAGCCCCAAGGGGGAGGCCGAGCTCCTGCCCGTCCGGCTGCAGGACGGCTCGGCCCACGTCGCTGCGGCCCGCTTCGACGCCAGCCTGCGCGCCTACGCCCTGGCCGATGACGACGGTTTCGTGCGCGTGGACGTTTCCATCGACAACCGAGCGCCGAATCACCGGGTGCGACTCATCGTCGAGCTGCCGGAACCCGCCGAGACGACGCGCGCCGGGTCGGCGTTCGAGATCGTCGAGCGCCCCCGCGCCTCCGAGGGCGGGGCGACCGAGCCGCCGTCGCCATGTTGGCCGGCCCGCGGGTTCGTCATCGCGGGAGGGACCGGCGTCATGGCCGAGCACCTCTTCGAGTACGAGCTCACCGAGAGCGCCCTCGCGGTGACTCTGCTGCGATGCGTGGGAACCATCAGTTGCGACCTCCTGCCGACGCGCACGGGGGTCGCCGGGCCCGACGTCCCGACGCCGGAGGCGCAGATGCTCGGACGCACGGAGCTGTCGTTCGGCATCCTCGTCCGCGACACCGATGAACCGATCCGGGTGTGGGAATCGTTCGCGTTGCCCCCGATGACCGCCCGAGCCTCGGGTGGGGGGCCGCTTCCGGGGCAGGGCAGCCTGCTGGACATCGATGCGCCGGCGTTGTCCTCGGTGCGCCGAGTCGACGGTCGCCTCTCGCTTCGCTTATGGAACCCCGCCGGCCGCGCTGCCAGGGCGCGCGTCGGCGGATCGTGGCTCGATCTCGGCCCCCACCGGATCGAAACGATCGATCTCTAGGGAGTGGAATCGCCGCTGCCGCGCCGGACGTGACGGCGCCGGTGCGCCGCGGACAAGAGTGAGGCCTCCTGTGACTTGGGCTCGACGTGGAAGTCCGGGTGATCGGTGGCCATGTGCCATTCGAGCTCCGAGGCGAAGCGGAACTTCAGCTCGCACTCCGGGCACTGGAACACGTCCATGAGGGGATCGTACTCCCGGGAACATCCCGGCCGCCCGCCGCCGTCTAAGCGACGTCTCGAAGACCACGGAAGGGGTGATCGTCATGCGTCGAGGGATCGTGGTGGGTGCCTGCGGGGGCCTGCTGGCGCTGCTGTCGGCCGCGCCCGCGTGGGCCTGCGCCGGGCTCGTCGGCAACAACGGCGCCGTGAATCTCGTGCGAACCTCAACGCTGGCCGCCTATCGCAACGGCGTCGAGCACTACGTCACGTCGTTCGAGTTCGCGGGGGGAGGAGCCGAGTTCGGTTCGATCGTGCCGCTGCCCGGCGTCCCGACCCGGGTGATCAAGGGCGGGGACTGGACGCTTCAGCGGCTCGCACAGGAGACCCAGCCGCAGCCCGCGACAAGATTCGTCCTCGAGAGCTTCGACGTCGCAGCCGCCGGCGTCGAGGTCATCATGACGAAGCGGATCGACTCGCTCCAGATCACGATCCTCACCGGAGGTGGCTTCGCGGTCGGTCGCTGGGCGCAGGAGAACGGCTTCAACCTCTCTCCCGACGCCCCCGAGGTCCTCGACTTCTACGCCCGCCGCAGCCCGGTGTTCATGGCCGCCCGCTACGTCGCCGCCGACGCGCGCGACCGGGGACTGGGCATCGGCGACGGAACCCCCGTGCACCTCGTCATACCCACCCCCAACCCGTGGGTGCCGCTGCGCATCCTCGGCCTGGGTAAGCAGGGGTCCGAGACGATCGAGGCCGACGTCTATCTCCTGACGACCAACCGCCCGGCGCTGCTCCCCGGCCCCGGCGGGGACTCCGGGCTCGTGCTCGAAGCCAGCGAGCCGGCCTCGAGCGACCTCCTCCGGGACCTCCGCTCCGACCGCGGCATGAAGTGGCTGCCCGACGAGGGCATGTGGCTGAGCTATCTCCGCGTGGACTCGACCGCCGGTCGGCTGACGCACGACCTCGCGATCGACGCCAGCGGTTTCGGCAGCCCTTCACCGGTCGCCGCGGGCTTTCGTCTTCCCGACATCGAGCTCCCCCCCGAGGCGGGAGCGCAGCCGTGGGCGTGGGTGCTCGCCGCCCTTGTTGCGCTCGGAGGTCTCGCGCTCGCCAACCGGATGGTCTCGACCCAGCGGTGAAGCCTCGACTTGCGCTAGCTTGCCTCGCCCTCGCGCTCGCCGGATGCGTGCCGGGGGCCGAGGCGCGCGAGCG
>JBOGWZ010000089.1:0-6318 GCA_050694075.1 Actinomycetota bacterium
CAGGGTCGCCGGCCTGGGTGGATCGGTCCGCTACAGCAAGGGGCCCAACCAGTACACGCAGGCGGAGATGCGCCGTCGCGCCCTGCGCTTGGAGCTGCGCGGCCGGGTGAGACGGCTGAGAGACGGACGCGGTGTGGACCTCCTCATCGCCCATTCCCCTCCGGCCGGCGTGGGCGATGATCCCGACGACCCCGCTCACCGCGGCTTCAAGGCATTCCATCGCCTCGTGGGGAGTCTGTCCCCCCGGCTGCTGCTGCACGGCCACGTCCACCCGTTCGGAAGAGAGGCGCCGCCCGGTCGGTTAGGAGCGACAGAAGTACATAACGTAGTGGGCCACAAGGTGCTGGAGGTCTGAACCGTGAGCTGGCAACAGCCATACGTGAGGTCGACGTTCGACAAGGCGCGCCGGAAGGATGCTTACAGGCGGCTCGCGCGCCTCGTCACGCGCCGCGACCCGCCGGGTCTCCTCCCGCTCGACGAGGTCACGCGACGCTTGCGCTTCTTCGATCAGCGCTACATCGGGATCCGCACGATCCCCGTCGATCGGATCGTGGGGACCACCGACCGCACGGGCGCATTCTCGGCAGGTTTCCTTCCCCGTCGTCAGGACATGAGGCAGAGATGGCGCCGCGTCGAGGAAGTCTTCCCAGAAGGCGGCTTCCCACCGATCGTGGTCTACAAGCTGGGTGACTCTTACTTCGTCGTCGACGGTCACCACCGAGTCGCGATCGCAAGGCAACGCGGCATGGAATTCATAGATGCCGAGGTCACCGAGCTGAGAACCCGCTACGAGCTACCCGCCGACGCCGACGTCTGGCGACTCATCTATCTCGAGCAGAAGAGGATCTTCATGGAGGAGAGCGGGCTGGACCGAGCCCGCCCCGAGGCCGATATCGAGTTCAGCCGAGTCGACGGCTACATCGAGCTGCTCGAGATAGTGAAGATTCACGGCTTTCACCTGATGGTGGAGCGCGGCGAGGTGCTGCCGATCGAGGAGATCGGCGCACACTTCTACGACCACGTCTACCTCCCGACGGTCGAGGCGATCACGGCGGAGGGTCTCTATGAGGGGTTCCGCGGACGCACCTGCGCCGACTTGTTCCTCTGGGTGTGGGCCCGGCGCCGTGCTCTCTCCCCTCACCTCGGGGGCATGGACACGTGGGATGCTGCGCGTGAGGCGGGGAAGGAACAGGCACGCCGTCTCAAGGTGAAAGCGCGCCGCGCGGCCAAGAAGCTGGCGCCGAAGGAAGACTGACGCCCGGACGCGGCTACATGCGCTGCGACCGGTCGTCGATCTCGACGTCGTCCCCGAGGGAGGCCTTCAGGGCTTCCGTGAAGGTCGCCCACTCCGCCTCCGACATCGTGAGGGTGCCGGAATGGACGAGATGGTCGTCTCGCCCGGCGACCACGTTGACCGTGACGGCCATCTCGTTGCCCTCGTGCTGCGTCTGGTAGCGACCCAACACGGTGAACCGAAACCTGTGTCCGTCGCCCATCGACCTCATTGCCTCCCCGACCCGTTCCTCACCCGGCTTGGGCACGTTGCGGCAGCGCGTCGCTCGAGTCGAGCGTGAAGACGATGGCCGCCCGCTTGCGAAAGCCGGGTACGCCCCGATGTCCGTTGTGACGCCGCATCTCCGCGTCCAGGCAGGTCGTGCACAGCTCGAGTCGGTAGCGGACCTTGCCCACCTGGTAGAGGACCTCCTTGACCGACGCGTCGGGCACGGCGTTCCCGCACAGGTCGCACAGAACCAGCGTGGAGTGACCTCTCATCTGCCGATCCTACGCCCGCTCCTCGAAGCCGAGCAGGAAGCCCAGTTCGTGAAAAAAATCCACACGCATCTCACCTGGACTTTCATCCCTTCACCTGCGCAGACGCCCCCTTGACATATCCACCGAACGCCACTATGGGTGATGTTCTGGCACCGAAGCGGTGCGGAGTCAAGGAGGGGTCATGACTCGGTCGCCTGTCGTCGCGGAACTTCGAAGGGTCGCGCTGGTCTCGGAAGGCCCCGCTCCCGTTCTTACCGACAAGGGACGTGAATGGTTGAGCGTTCTCGAAGACATCCAAGGTGAAGAGATCGCTGCCGGCGCCGAAGAAGCTGCCGATCTCGTCCTTTCGACCAGCGGGCTCGTACGTTAGCTCGCCGCTCATCATGGAACTCCCGATCGATCCGTTCCGGTACGTACTGAAGCGCGCCCTTCCCCCGATCGAGGGCATCGGGACCGTCGTACGCGGCGTGCCACGGCTCGTCGACGACGCGATCACTTCTGGGTCGGTGAGAAATGCGCGCGACGCGGTGCGAGAGACCGAGTTGAGACACTGGGCGGAAAGGA
This sequence comes from Actinomycetota bacterium, assembly GCA_050694075.1. Classification (GTDB taxonomy): domain Bacteria; phylum Actinomycetota; class CADDZG01; order CADDZG01; family WHSQ01; genus JBOGWZ01. The sequence goes on from JBOGWZ010000089.1 coordinate 2,338, forward strand.
GCGCTAGCCGACGCGTCGACCGCCTAGCAGCGGCGACAACCTCTCCGGGTCGATCTCGTAACGCCTGATCGCATCGGTGACCTGCTCCGGCTTGATGTCTCCGGCCTGTGCCAGGGCAGCAAGCGCGGCAACCGCAACGTTCTCCGCGTCGATCTCGAAGAACCGGCGCAACTGAGTGCGGACGTCCGATCGGCCGAAGCCGTCCGTCCCCAGGGGAACGAAGGGTTGTGGCACCCACCGCGCTATCTGGTCGGGGACGGCCTTCATCGAGTCGCTCACCGCTATCACCGGCCCGTCTCGGTTCTCCAGCGAGCTCGTGACGTAGGGCTGACGGGGTGCCTCCTCGGGGTGAAGGCGGTTCCATCGCTCCGTCTCGAGCGCCTCTTCCCGCAGTTGCTGATAGGAGGTAGCGCTCCACACGTCCGCGGAAATGTCGTGGTTCTCGGCGAGGAGCTCCTGAGCACGAAGCGCCTCCCGCAGGAGTGGGCCGGACCCGAAGAGCTGGACGCGATGGTTGTTCTTTTGCTCCGACTCCTTGTAGAGATAGAGGCCCCTGACGACGCCCTCCTCCACCCCCTCGGGCATCGGCGGCTGCGAATACGCCTCGTTGTAGAGGGCGATGTAGTAGAAGACGTCCTCGTCTTCCTCGAGCATCCTGCGCAATCCATCCTTGACGACGACGGCGGTCTCGTAGGCGAACGCCGGGTCGTACGACAGGCAGGCGGGGTTCGTCGTGGACAAGACCAGCGAATGGCCGTCGTCGTGTTGCAAACCCTCCCCCACGAGCGTCGTGCGCCCGTGCGTCGCGCCCAGAAGGAAACCGCGGCAGCGCTGATCGCCGGCCGACCAGATCAAGTCGCCGATGCGCTGGAATCCGAACATCGAATAGAACATGAAGAAGGGGATCATCGGCGCGCCGTGCGTCGCGTATGACGACCCTGCAGCGGTGAAAGAGCCCATCGAGCCCGCCTCGGTGATGCCCTCCTCCAGGATCTGTCCCTGCTGCGACTCCCGATACGCGAGCAGATGCTCCGCGTCGACGGGTTCGTAGAGCTGGCCGTGGGCCGCGTAGATCTTGAACTCGGGGAAAAGCGCCTCCATGCCGAACGTACGCGCTTCGTCGGGAATGATCGGCACTACGCGTTTGCCGATCCTCTTGTCGCGCATCAGCTTTCGTAGCAGCCGGACGAACGCCATGGTCGTGGCGACGGGCTGGTCCTTCGAACCCTGGGCGAACTCGGCTACCAGGTCCTCCGCCGGCGGCTCGACCTTGGCCGGCCTCACGCGACGCTCAGGCAGGAACCCGCCTAGCTCGGCGCGCCGCGCGAGCAGGTACTGGACCTCCTCGGAGCCGTCCCCCGGGTGGTAGTAGGGCGCCTCCCCCTCGTGGATGTCCTTGTCGTCGATGGGGAGCTGCAGGCGGTCTCGGAACTTCTTGAGCTCCTCCTCCGAGAGCTTCTTCTGCTGATGCGTCACGTTGCGGCCCTCGACCGCGGAGCCGAGCAGCCACCCCTTTACGGTCTTGGCGAGGATCACGACCGGCGCGTCTTTCAGCTCGAGGGCGGTCGCGTAGGCCGCGTAGAGCTTCCTGTAGTCGTGGCCCCCTCGTCGGAGTCTCTTGAGATCGTCGTCGGAGAGGTGCTCGACCAGTTTCGTGAGTCTTGGGTCCGGACCGAAGAAGTGCTCGCGGATGTACCCGCCCGATTCCACGACGTACTTCTGGAACTCACCGTCGAGGGTCGTGTTCATCTTGTTCACCAATGCACCCTCGGTGTCCCGCGCCAGCAGGTCGTCCCACTCTCGGCCCCATACGACCTTGATCACGTGCCACCCGGCGCCGCGGAAGATCGACTCGAGCTCCTGGATGATCTTGCCGTTGCCGCGCACGGGCCCGTCGAGTCGCTGGAGGTTGCAGTTCACGACGAAGATCAGGTTGTCGAGCCCCTCGCGCGCGGCCAGGGAGAGCGCGGCCATCGACTCGGGCTCGTCCATCTCCCCGTCCCCAGGGAAACACCAGACGCGCTGAAGCGAGGTGTCCTTGATCCCCCGATGCTGCAGGTAGCGATTGAAGCGCGCCTGGTAGATCGCGTTCAGCGGTGACAGTCCCATCGACACCGTCGGGAACTCCCAGAACTCGGGCATCAGCCTCGGGTGCGGATAGGAAGAGAGCCCCGTTCCGAACGCCTCCTGGCGGAAGTTCTCGAGCCGTTCCTCCGAGAGTCGTCCCTCGAGGTAGGCGCGCGCGTAGATCCCCGGGGCCCCGTGGCCCTGGTAGAAGATCTGATCGCCTCCGCCCGACGCGTCCTTGCCCCTGAAGAAGTGGTTGAACCCGACCTCGTAGAGCGAGGCCGCCGAGGCGTAGGTGGAGAGGTGACCGCCCAGCCCGTTGTGTTTCTTGTTGGCTCGCATCACCATGACCGCCGCGTTCCACCGGATGATCCGGCGGATGCGGCGCTCCAGCTCCTCGTCACCGGGGAAGTAGGGCTCCTCCTCCGGCGAGATCGTGTTGATGTAATCGGTCTGAACCATGGCCGGCACACCGATCCGCCGCATGCGTGCGTGCAGCAGGATGCGGTGCAGCAGGAAGCGGGCGCGCGCAGGAGAGGCGTCTATGACCTGATTCAGCGCCTCGATCCATTCCTGCGTCTCCCCCGGATCGATGTCCGGGAGCTGGTTCTTGAAGGCGTCGTACATCCGCTACTCCACCGCTCGTACGATCGTTCTCTACCAGGGTAAGGGTTCGGGTCCCCTCGGGGCTACAGTCGGTTCAGCGCAGCGAGCGCTTGAGGGCCGCACGGGCGGCGAGATAGCCGCACATCCCGTGCACGCCGCCGCCCGGAGGGGTCGAGGAAGAGCAGAGGTAGATCCCCCGGTTGGGAGTGGTGTACGGGACCAGGCGAGCGACCGGGCGCGCCACCACTTGGCGCAGGTCCTGTACTCCGCCGTTGATGTCACCTCCAACGTAGTTGGCATTGTGTCGCTCGACGTCTCTCGGGCCCATCACGCTGCGGGCGAGGATGCGGTCCCTGAACCCGGGAGCGAAGCGCTCGATCTGCGACTCGACGGCCTCGCTCATATCGACTCCGGACTCACTGGGGACGTGGCAGTAGGCCCAGCCCGTGTGCTTGCCCTCGGGGGCGCGCCTATCGAAGACGCTTTGCTGGGCGAGGATCACGAACGGGCGCTTCGGATGCCGCCCGGCGATCACGTCTTCCTCCGCCGCGGCGATCTCCTCCATGGTCCCCCCAAGGTGCACCGTCCCCGCGCGCCCACACTCCTCCGCCGTCCACGGGATGGGGCCGTCCAGCGCCCAGTCCATCTTGAAGACGCCGGACCCGTAGCGATAACGCGCCAGCGCACGCCGGTACCGGCCCGGTAGGGCGTCTCCCGCGATCGCGAGCAGCTGCTTGGGGGTCACGTCGAAGAGCGCTACGCGGTGCTCCCGCAGGTCGTCGAGCGACGCCACGCGAGTGCCCGTGACGATCTTGCCCCCCAGGTCACGCAGACGAGCAGCCAAGGCATCGGCGATCGCCTGCGAGCCCGCGCGCGCGGCCGGCCAGCCGACGGAGTGCGCGAGAAGGGCGAGCACCGTGCCCACGGCCGCGCTGGGAGCCCGGTCGAGAGACAACATCGAATGCGCCGCACAGCCGGCGAAGAGCGCCCGTCCCTGAGGCATCGAGAAACGCGATCTCGCAAACGACAGGGCGGACCGCAACCCGACCGACAGACCGAAGCGCGCCAGGGCCATCGGATGACGCGGGATCCGCAGAGGCGGACCCAAGAGCTGCGGGAGCAACGACGTCGTTGCATCGATGAGAGGTCCCATCAAGCGCTCGTACGAGCGACCGTCGGCGGAAAGGCCTGCAGACGTCGTCGCAAGCGAGCGATCCAGCACCACCGCGGCACCGCCGTCCAGAGGATGCGCCAGCGGCAAGTCGGGGTGGGCGAAAGATAGGCCGTGTTCGGAAAGGTTCATTTCCT
>JBOGWZ010000090.1:0-6260 GCA_050694075.1 Actinomycetota bacterium
CCGGTGAGGCGGTAGGCGACGAGCGCGGAGGTCCAATCGGAGAAGCGAAAAAGCTTCGCGACGCCGGCCCACGCGAACACCAGAGCGAGAGCCAGGGAAAGGAGAGATACGGCTGCGTCGGACATCTGTGCGGCATCCTATCGGGATAGCCTGGATGGCCTTCGGAAAAGACGGGGAGTGAACGTGGACGGTTGGTGGGCCGCGTCGTACGTCGTTCTGTGGATCGTAGTGATCGTGCTCGGTGTGGTAGTAGTCGCGCTCGCGCGCCAGATCGGCACGCTTCACCTTCGGCTCGGTCCCACCGGTGCGCTCGAGATGGACGATGAGGGTCCCCCTATCGGCGAGCCCCCCGAGGCGGTCGAGGCCGCGACGATGGAGGGGGAGCCGGTCATCGTCGGGGGGCCGGGCGAGAACCGGATGCTGTTGTTCGTATCTCCGGGCTGCATGGTTTGCAAGCAGGTGTTGCCCTCGATACATGCCGTCTCAGGGGACATGGCCGCGTACGTGATCACCGACGTCGATCGAGAAGAGAGCAGGCTCGCGTTCGCGACCGAGCACATCCGCGCCTCCGTGATCCCAGGGGAAGAGGTATTCACGGCCTACGATGTTCCCGGGACGCCGTACGTGATCGTGCTCGATCGGTTGGGGGTCGTGCAGGCGAAGGGAACCGTGAACAACCTCGAACAGATGGAGGGGCTGATCGACACCGCGCGTCGGCGGATCAGAGACGCAAACCGGGAGCACGTCGGCTGATGCTCGAACGGATCGCGGAGCGCGCATCCGTCGGGCTTGCGGGAGGAACGAGCAGACGGTCGTTCTTGGGACGGCTGGGAACCGGCGTGGTCGCGCTCGTTGGGGGACCCTTCGTCGCGATCGCCCTGCGCCCCGAGCGTGCGGAGGCGCACCATATCTGCGGACACACCTTCACGACGAACTCGTGCCCTCACCCGTACGGGCCGCACACGCGGATCGACCGCTACGGCTATCCCGTGCACCCGGAATACGGCTATCCCGTGGACGACGACGGCAGGATCTACGTCTCCCGGCTGCAACGCCGCCGAAAGGTGTGCCAGGAACGCGTCCGGGACGAGTACCCGTTCACGGGCAAGCCGCGCTTCGGTGGCGGGTGGGCGCGCTGCTGTGGGGGGCGCATCCGGAGGATCGCCGACTGCTGCTCGCACAGCGACACACGGATCAACGGCGACGCATCCGTTGCGGGCTACTGTTACAACGGCCGCAAGGTGTTCTGCATCTGCTACAGGGACACGACGCAGCGCTGTTGAACGGCGCCCTTCTCGTCGCCGTCCTCGTCGCCGCCTCCGTCGTGGCCGGGCTCTCGACGCTGTTCTCCCCCTGAGGGCTCTCGATGGTGGAGACCATCACCCCCGCGGTCCACGGGGGAAGCCGCAGGCGCTACCGGATGTCGGCCGCGCTCCACGCGCTGGGGGCGACCGGCTCGGCCGCGGCTCTCGGCACGGTGCTTGGTGGAGTCGGAGCGCTGCTCGGGGCCCCGTGGGGCTACGGAGGCGCGATCGCGGTCGCGGTCGTGGCGGCGGCCTACGCGTTGAGGGAGCTGCTGGGCGTCCCGATCCCGATCCCCGATCGCCGTCGCCAGGTCCCGGACTGGTGGCGCACGTTCTTCTCACCACACACCAGCGCGTTGCTGTACGGCCTCGGCCTCGGCGTTGGTTTCCTCACTTTCCTTTCCTTCGGAACGTTCGTGGTCGTGGCGCTCGCGGCCCTAGCCTCCGGCAACCCGTTCGTCGGCCTAACGCTGTGCGCTCCGTTCGGGGCCGCGCGCGCGGTCGCGGTGATCCTGGCGAGGAAGGCGATCGACGCCGAGCAGGCGGCAAGGATCGTCGACGATCTACAGCGCGCCGGACGGAGCAGGGGGCCGGGGGTGGTCAACGGGGTCGCGCTGGCGGCGATCGCCGTCGCCGCGGCGCTCTAACGAACGATCTGGATCCTGAGGGCGCGGTTGACGGTGCGGTTGGCCGCAAGATCCACGGCCTTTATCACGACGCGGTAGCGACCCTCGTGTACCAACCGGTTCCTCTCGTTGCGGCCGTTCCACACGAACCTCAGGGAGCCGGAGCTCTCCAGCGCGACCGGGCCGAAGCGCTTCACCGTCTTGCCGTTGCAGCGAATTTTCACGGTCACGGTGGATGCTTCGTTGACCGAGAACCGGATGCGCGCCGGGTGGTTCTGAGTGCTCGGATCGAACGGGTTGGGTCTCACCTTCGAACGGAGGAACACGGGCGCGGTGCGGTCGACGACGATCGTGCCCGTGCGCGGCGCCATCTCGTTGCCCGCCGCGTCCCGGGCCGTCAGCGTCCAAAGATAGGTACCGTCCTGGACGACGATCCCATCGCCCGCGGTGCCGTTCCACTGCACAGACATCGTCTGACCGGCCCCGGCGGCCCCGAAGACGTCAGAGTCCTGTGAGGTGCCGAGCAGCTGTGTCTCTTCAGATCCGCCGGCGATCGAAAGGGTCCACTTGGTCTCCTCGGAGAAGACGGCGTTCACGTCGAACGAGTCCATCTGCCCATCACCGTTCGGCGAGAAGCGGTAATAGCTCACCTCGAAGGCCTCCATCTCCGGAGCGGTCGTGTCCCTGGACCCGGAGTCCCTCTTGATCGTGACCGACGCCGTGTATTCGGAGACCCCGCCGTCCTCGTCTTGCACCTTGCCCTGGACGGTCTGGGTGGCGGGTCCGTCCACCGCGTCGCACGTCTCCGACGCCTCCGTCCCGAACGATCCATAGCCCGGGCCGCAGTCAAACGCGAACTCGAGCGTGTCGTTTGCGCCGGCGGGATCGGATGCCGAAAGCAGCGAGATCGAGAAGTTGGAGTCTTCGCGAGCGGAGTTCGGTACCGTGAAAGTCGCGCTGGGCGCGACGTTGGCGACGGTCACCGTGGTGGGATCGTCGGCGGTGTTGGAGTCGTCGTCGGACACCGAGACGTTGACCACCGGGGAGGCGGGGCCGTCGGGGAAGCTGCAGTCGAAGCTGTCCGCCGCGGCGGTGTCGGTGTAGGTGGCGCCGGCCCCGCAGCTCTCGCTGGCAGCACCGGTCTCGGCGGCGGGATCGGTGACCGTGTAGGTGTAGGTCTTGGTGGCGCCCTCGTTGGCGGTCGTGTCGCCGCTGAGCGCGACGCTCGGGACGACGTCGGCGACGGTCACTGTGACCGTATCCGTGTTGGATTCGCCGTCTTCATCGGAGACCTTGACCTCGACCACGGGAGTCGCGGGGCCGTCGGCAAATGTGCAATCGAAGCTGCCGCCAGAGGCGGTGGTCGTGTGGTTGCTGAGTACGCCATCGTCGCAGTCGGGGACGCGGTCGGGGACCGGGAACGTATCGGTACCGTCATCGGTGATCGAGTAGGTGTAGGTCTTGGTGTCGCCCTCGTCGGCGCTCGTGGCGCCGGTGAGCTCGACGGTGGGGGCGACGTTCGCGACGGTCACCGTGGTGGGGTCCTCGGCGGTGTTGGCGTCGTCGTCTGTGACCGTGACGTTGACCACCGGGGAGGCGGGACCGTCGGGAAAGGTGCAGTCGAAGCTGTCGGCCGCGGCGGTGTCGGTGTAGGTGGCACCGGCGCCGCAGCTCTCGGTGGCGGCGCCGGTCTCGGCGGCGGGATCGGTGAACACATAGGTGTAGGACTTGGTCGTTCCCTCGTTGACCTCGGTGTCGCCGCTCAGGGTGACGCTCGGGACGACGTCGGCGACGGTGACGAGCTTGGAGTCGCTCCCCAACGCGCTCCCGTCGTCGGCGATCACCGACACCGTAGAGCTTGAGGGGCCGTCGGAGAACACGCAGTCGAAGCTGTTCGCGGCAACGGTGTCGATCTTGGTGGCGCTGAGCCCACACGACTCGGTGATCGAGGGGGCCGGACCGTCTGGATCAGTCACTACGTAGGAGTAGGTCTCGGTGTCGCCCTCGTCCACCGAGTCCTCGCCCGACAACGACACCGACGGCGCGTCGTTCACCGGGTCAACGGTGATGGACACGGTGGCGCTCGACACTCCGCCGTTGCCGTCATCGACCTCATAGGTGAAGCTGTCGCTGCCGTAGAAGTCGGCGTCGGGCGTGTACGTGACCGAGGCGGTATAGGAGGTGCCGGCCTTCGTCATGGACCCCGACGTGGAGCCGAGGGTCCCGTTCGCCGGACCCGTTTGGATGCTGTACGTGAGAGCATCCGGAGTAAGTGAGTTGGCACCGTCTGCATCCGTCGCAGCCAGGTTGGCGCTGATGTCGGTGTCCTCGTTGCCCGATGCGGTTCCCGCGCTCGCAGACGGCGCAACGTTGACGCGCTCGTAGGTAGCGACGGCGCCCGCCCACGGCGTGACTCCTGCGAGGCTCCCGTCGGCCGCGTAGGACGCCCGGCTGTTCACCACCTTGAACTCGGGATTGATCGATACCTCGGAGACGCTCACGTTCGGGGAGGTCTCGGAGGACAGGGCCGTGAACGACACCCCCTTGGTGAAGGCCGGCGGAGCAGTGACGAGGCCTCCGATCCCGAAGGCCCCGAAGACGAGCTCGGCGTTGTGAGCGGTCTGTGCCGTCGACGCAGTCGACACCGAGCCCGGGCCCAAGGTTGTGCCGGAGCCGGTCGCGCTCTGATCGCGGTTCTCCGTAGCGCTCGCGGCCACCATCCCGGAGACGACCGTCGCGGTGGCGGCCCGACCAATCTCGTTGTTGTTGAGGATGTCCGGGTGGCTGATCGTGATCTTGGTCGAGTTCGTGTACGGGCGCGTGAGCACCGAGGAAAGCAGCACGGTGCGAACGCCGGAGGTCGCGTGCGTGACGTCGGCGTCGACGCGATAGACGTTGGCCGCGCCGGCCTGACTAGAGTTGTCGGAGGCGGTCACGTCGCCCGCGGTGTTGAGACCGAGCGCGAACGAGACGATGACGGTGTTGCCGGCAGACAGGGGGGCAACAGGCACGTCGAGGGTCGCTCCCTGAGACTTGGACGACGCGGTGCCGAGGTGGGTCGTGGTCACCTGGATCTCGGCGGCGTTGGCCGGATGGGCCCGGAGAGGGACGACGGCCAGGGCCACACCGGTCACCAGAGCCAACAGCGTCCGTTTGCGGAACCTCCCGAGGAAGGTGAGCGATGCTTCCGTCATCGAAGGATCTCTCGTCGCTCCGCTGCGATCCGGTCGCGAGTCGAGCGGCCGGAGTGGCCTTCTCGAAAAGCGATCATCGTTGTCATCTCTTCCTGTCCGTCCTCGACTCTTCGTCGGCAACAGACCTAGTGGTGCCTCTCAGATTCATCGGGACCCAGGCGCTACGTCTGACTCGGGAGTTCTCCCGTCGAGCACTACGGAGAAATGCGTACAACCAAGCCATCGACCAAACGGGTGCAGTGACAAATCACTACCAAGGGGTATCTCGCCTACCTAGAACTAGGTAGTGATGAGTTGGTCTGGCCTGAGAAAGTGGTGACCGGTTAAGGCGAAGCGATCCCGTGCTTGACTGCCAGTGCCGCCGCCTCCAGCTTGGAGTGCACCTCGAGCTTGGACAGGATGTTGCGGACGTGGGTCTGGGCGGTGAGGAGACTGATCGTGAGGTCGCGGGCGATGTCCTCGTTGCTCAGCCCCCGGGCGATGAGCCGCAGGACTTCGAGCTCCCTGGCGGTGAGCCGTGCGCGCAGTGACTCGCTCTCGGCCTGCGACGCTCGCGCTCTCGCCGCGGCCTGCAGAAGACGTGAAAGCCTTTCCGGGTTGACGAGCATGTCTCCCGCGGCGACGGCCTTCATCTTGCTCATGACGAACTCGATGTCCTCGCCCTTGGTGATGAACCCGCTGGCCCCCGCCTCGACCGCGTCGAGGAGGTAGTCCTCCTCAGGATGGCCGGACATGATCAGCACCCTTGTTTCCGGCGACCCCTCCCTGATGCGGCGCGTTGCATGGATGCCGTCGATCGATCCCGCGAGCTGTATGTCCATGAGCACAAGGTCGGGATGGTGGCGGGACGCCAACTCGACCGCTTCCTCTCCGGTAGCCACGGGGGGTGCGACCATCTCGAAGACAGGCTCTGTCTGGAGGATCGCGGTTAGCGCGTCGGTAAGGATGCGATGGTCATCGCACAGCAGGAATCGGATGGAGGTCGTCTCTGGCTGCATGCGTCTCGCGTCCTCTCACGGCGCGCAGCTACTCCTTTTCCCCTGGCGGCAACAAGTGAACCACAGGCGTGAACGCGTTCGCCGGTGCAGTTCATTTCAACGCGCGATAGCCAACTGATTTTTTGTACTGATAGTTAA
>JBOGWZ010000091.1:0-6151 GCA_050694075.1 Actinomycetota bacterium
CGGCGATCCGGGAATCGGTGAGCCGAAGGCGGTCCACGAGAGCACCCGATACTCCCTCGGACTCGGCCCGGCGCACGTCGTCTGCGTTGGCCCGGACGACGTCTTCGGCTCGTTCCTCAAGGGCGTCGGCCATGGAACGAAGGGCGGCGTCCTTTATCGCGGTGGAGAGGCGAGCGAGCTCCGGCGCGACCGCGGCCGCACGCTTGCAAATGTCCAGGACTTCGGTCACGAGCGCTCCTCCTCGAGGACGACGAGCTGGTCCCGGTGGATCACCTCTCGGCCCTGGAGCTCCGCCGTTGGACGCCCGCGCGCCTGTGCCAGCTCTTCGGACGAGTAGCGTACCAATCCACGCGCGAACACCGCGCCGCTGTCGCTCGCGACATCGACGGTGTCTCCCGACTCGAAGCGCCCGCGCACCTGCACGACGCCGACCGGCAACAGACTCCGCTTGCCCTCCACTACGGCGCGGTGCGCCCCGTCGTCCACCACAACCGTTCCTCGTGGTGGCTGGGCGAAGGCGATCCACAGACGCCGGGCGGAGGCACGATGCGGGCGGGGATGGAAGAACGTCCCCACCCTCTCTCCATGGACGGCGCGCACCACGACCTCCGGCTCGGAGGAGTCTGCCACGACTACTCCAACGCCCGAGAACGTCGCCACCCAGGCGGCAGCGATCTTGGATGCCATGCCTCCCGTCGCGTACTCGGATCCGCGGCCCCCGGCCACGCGTTCGAGCTCGGGAGTTATCCGCTCGACCTCGTCGATCACCGACGCATCGGGATCTCGACGGGGATCGATCGTGTGAACCCCCTTCGCATCGGTGAGCAGCACGAGAAGCTTCGCTCTAGCCAGGTTCGCGACCAGCGCCGCGAGCCGATCGTTGTCCCCGAAGCGGATCTCGTCCACCGCGATCGTGTCGTTTTCGTTCACGACGGGAACTACACCCAGAGAGATCAGCCGATCCAAGGTGTTGCGCGCGTTGAGGTACTGCTGACGGTGCATGAAGTCGTAGCGCGTCAGAAGCATCTGCGCGCTCAGGAGATCGAACTCCCCCATCACTCGCATGTAGCGCGCGAGCAGACGCCCCTGGCCCACCGCAGCGGCCGCCTGCAGGGAGGGGATGTCGGAGGGCCGGGCGCCGATCCGGAGCAGCCCGAGACCTACGGCGATCGCGCCCGAGGAGACGAGCACGACATCGATCCCGGCCTCCCGTACCTGCGCGATCTGCGCACACAGGGCGCGCATCCGGTCCTCGTCGGGTTCACCGGCAGAGCCGACCAGTGACGCGGTTCCGATCTTCACCACGGCGCGGTCTCCGCTCGCGAGCTCAGGCCTCATCGCCGCCGACCTCGTTCTCGGGGATGAAGTCGAAGCCGGCCTCTCCGATGCGCACCTCGTCTCCCACCTTTGCCCCGGCCTTCTCCAACGCGCGCTCCACCCCCATCGCGATCAGCCGTCGCTGCAAGCGAGCGACGGCCTCTTCGTTGTCGAGGTCGGTGACCGCGACCGCTCGTTCGGCCCGCTTCCCGCGAACCCGCCACGCCCTGTCCTCGCGCTCGACCGTGATCGGCTCTTCGCGCACGCTGTGACGCACGTAGCCGACCGGAGCGGGCGCCGCGGCTCTCGCAGCACGCACGCCGTCCGCGAGTTGCGCCAGGAGCTCGTCGATGCCCTCCCCCGTGATCGCCGAGATCGCAGGCGCGCCGGGGTGCCGGCGAAGGACGTCGTCCAGACGCTCGGGCGCCGCGTCGAGCTTCGTGGCGACCACGAGGGAGGGCCGCGCCGCGAGCTCCTCGTCGTAGGCGGCGAGCTCCCTCCTCAGAGCGTCCACGTCCTCGGCGGGGTCGCGATCGATCGCAGCGAGGTCCACAACGAAGACGAGGAAGGCGGCCCGGCTGATGTGCCGTAGGAACCGGTCGCCCAAACCCTTACCCTCGTGGGCACCGACGACGAGGCCGGGGATGTCCGCAACCACGAACGACTCGTCTCCGACGCGGACGACGCCGAGGTTCGGGGCCAAGGTTGTGAAGGGGTAATCGGCGATCTTGGGGCGCGCGGCCGAGATGCGCGCGATCAGGGTCGACTTCCCTGCGTTCGGGAACCCAACCAACCCGACATCTGCGAGCAAGCGTAGTTCCAGGCGCAACCACCTCTCCTGGCCCGGCTCCCCTCTCTCGGCAAGGGTGGGGGCCCGGTGGGTTGCACTGGCGAAGCGCGCGTTGCCGCGACCCCCGCGCCCCCCCTGGGCCGCCACGACCTCGTCCCCCGGGACCGCCAGATCGGCGAGCACCGTTCCGTCGTCCTCGAATACGACGGTCCCCGGCGGTACGAGCACGATGCGATCCTCGCCGCGCGCGCCGTGACGTCGCTTTCCCTGGCCGTGCGCGCCGCGCGCTGCCTTGACGTGCGGGTGGTCTCGGAGTTCCAGGAGTGTGCCGACCGAGGCGTCGGCACGCAGGATCACGCTGCCCCCGTCGCCTCCGTCGCCTCCGTCGGGGCCGCCCTTGGGCTTGTAGGGCTCGCGCCGGAAGGCCACGCAACCGTTCCCGCCCGCGCCTGCAGCAACGTTGATCTTGGCCTCATCGAGCCAGTCCATGCGGCTGCACTGGGGTCGGGGGCGGTGACGAGGGGCCTATTCGGGGATGACCGATACGACGCGTCGGTTGCGCATGCGATGGAAGCTCACCACTCCGGCCGCGGTCGCGAACAGGGTGTCGTCTCCTCCACGTTTCACGTTGAGGCCTGGATGGAGCCTGGTTCCGCGCTGGCGCACGATGATCGCACCTGGCTGAACTAGCTGGCCACCGAACGACTTGACCCCGAGCCGCTTCGACTCGGATTCGCGTCCGTTGCGGGAGGATGCGGCCCCCTTCTTATGTGCCATCGCTGGTCTCCTCTTGCTCCTTGGCCTTCTTCGACCGGCCTGCCGTCAGCTTGATATCCGATATCTCGACCTGCGTGTAGCGCTGCCGGTGACCGGTGTGTCGTCGGTAGCCCGTCTTGGAACGGTACTTGAAGATATCGACCTTCTCGCCCTTCGTCTCGCCGACGACCTTGGCCGTCACACGCATACCGGCAAGCGCCGACTTTCCGGTCCGCGTCTTGCCTTTGTCGTCCACCACGAGCAGTGGGACGAACGAAACCTCGCCGGACGAGCCGGTCAGTCGCTCGACCTCTATCACGTCGCCCTTCGCGACCTTGTACTGCTTGCCGCCCGCGCGGATGACTGCGTACATCTCTCTCCTCGGTATGTCCGGAAGCCGGGCGATCGACGATACCAGCCCCTCCGGCCATTCTGCGCGCGTCAGGAGGCGGAAAACGACCCTTGAGTTAGCACAGAACGGTCAGTCGACGTCGTGGAGGATGATGCCTCGAGCCTCACAGGTCGGGCAGGGATCCGAGAACGCCTCAACGATCCCGGCCGAGACGTTCTTTCGCGTCATCTGCACCAGCCCCAACGGAGAGATATCGAAAACCTGCGTTCGGGAGCGGTCCTGTTCCAACTCCTCGCGGAAGACCTTGATCAACTCGTCGCGGTTGGAATGGTCCTCCATATCGATGAAATCCACCACGATGATCCCGCCGATATCGCGCAACCTGAGCTGCCTTGCAATCTCGATCGCAGCCTCGGCGTTCGTTCGGAATACGGTCTCCTCGAGTGAAGACTTCCCAACGTACTTGCCCGTATTTACGTCGATCACGGTCAGCGCTTCCGTGCGATCGATCACGACGTGGCCCCCGGACGGGAGCCACACCTTTCGGTCGAGGGACTTGCGGATCTGCTCCAGCACGCGGTAGTGCTCGAAGATCGGCAAACCATCTTCGTACAACTCGAGCCGGTGGTCGAGATCGGGAGTTGTCGCTCGTATGTACTTTCGAAGCTTCCGTTCGAGCTCAGGATCGTCCACTACGCAACCGCTTATCTCCCGATTGAAGAGATCGCGCAAGACGCGCAGCTCCAACTCCGGCTCCTCGTAGAGCAGGGTGGGGGGCTTGGATCCGTCGGCCTTGTCCTTGATCTCGGCCCAGACATCGACGAGTCTCTTGAGATCGCGCTCGAGATCTCGTCGGCTCGCTCCCTCGGCCGCGGTCCTCACGATCAAACCGAAGCCTTCGGGTCGGAGCGCCTGCGCCAGGTCCCTCAGGCGGTCGCGCTCGGGGTCCAGGAGGCGGCGCGACACGCCGACCGATTGCGCCTCCGGCACGAGAACGAGGTGACGACCTGCAAGCGAAACGAGAGCGGTCAGTCGGGCCCCCTTGGCCCGCATCGGATCCTTCGTAACCTGGACGAGGATCGCCTGCCCCGACCTCAGAACAGTCTCGATCCGAGGTATCTCTTCGCCTTCCTCACCCGCGATACCGACCTCACCCGCGTAGAGCACCCCGTTGCGCGATTCACCCACATCGATGAAAGAGGCCTCCATGCCGGGAAGGACGTTTTGAACGCGTCCGAGATAGATATTGCCGACGATCGACCGGGTGTCCGAACGAGTGACGTAGTGCTCGACGATCGAGCCTTCCTCAACGACCGCGATCTGCGTGCCGCGGTCACTCGCGTGTACGAGCATGACGCGATCGACCGAGGGGCGAGTGGCCCTCTGGGCCCTGCGCCGCGGCCCTCGGCGCCGGCCGCGGGTGGTGCCCTTCTGCGTCGCCTGCCTCGCCGCCGGCACGTCGGTGGCTCGCTCCCTGCGTCGGGGCGCCCTCTCGGCCATCAGAGAAATCGCCTCATGTGGACGTTCATGAGCAGGCCCACCGCGATGAAGTTTGTGATCAAGCTCGATCCTCCATAGGAGATAAACGGAAGCGGGATGCCCGTGATGGGCATGATGCCCATCGTCATCCCCACGTTGACGAATAACTGGACCGCCCACAGCGCGGCTATCGTCGCGGCGATCAGGGTTCCGAACAGATCGCGCGCCATTGCCGCGATCCGAAGGGCTCTCCATATCAAGAACGCGAAGAGGGATAGAAGTGTCGCGGCCCCGATGAACCCGAGCTGTTCGCCGACCGCGGTGAAGATGAAGTCCGTGTGCTGCTCCGGCACGAATCCGAGAGACGTCTGTGTGTTCTCTCCTTCGATCCCCTTACCCCTCATCCCGCCCGAGGCGATCGCGATCTTCGATTGCGTCAGGTTGTAGCCATAGGATCGCGGGTCCGGAGTGGGATCCAGGAACGCCGTGAGGCGTTGCTTCTGGTAGTCCTTCAACATCCCCGCCTGGATGACAACGAAGACGGCCAGCGCACCGAGCACTCCGATGATCAAGAAGTGACGGACCTTGGCGCCTCCCGCCAGCAGGAGCGCGCCGAGTCCGGACAACAGGACCACCATCGTGCCGAGGTCGGGCTCGAGGTAGATCAGGAAGGACGGCACGGCGACGATCGCACAGCACACGGCGACGTGACCCGCCCCCACCTCGCCCTTGCGCTCGGCCAGGAAGGCCGCGAGCGCGACCACCACCGCGATCTTGGCGAGCTCCGATGGCTGCGCCTGGAACGCGCCGAGATTAATCCACCGGCTCGCTCCCTGGCGCACCTCGCCCAGCGGAGTGAGGACCAGCAACAGCATGATCAGCGTGAAGCCGTAGATCAGGGGGGACAAGCCCCTGAGATGCCGGTAGTCGAAGAACGCCACGATCCCCAGCGCCACGACCCCGACGACCGCATAAGCCACCTGTCGTTTGAGGAAGAGAGAATCGTCGGCCCCCAATGCCCTGAGGTCGTGAAGGGTCGTGGAGAAGACCATGACCGCCCCGAAGGCTGCAAGGAGCAGCGTGGTCAACAGCAGCGTGGGATCGAGGTGACGGATGGGGGCCTTTCGCGCCATGCGCGCCGAGATAGGCTCGCCGCCGATGCGGTCGACAGCCTCTCCGAACAGTCCTTCGAGCTTCATCAGTTCGATGCGTCCGATCCGAGTCGCACGTCGGTCTCCTGGTCGATCCCAAAGATCCCTTCGTAGATCTGGCGCGCGATGGGCGCCGCGCTCTCACCCCCGTGGCCGGCTCTCTCGAGGTAGGCCGCTATCACGTACTCCGGCGCATCGGCCGGCGCGTAGGAGATGAACCACGCGTAGTTGAGGTCCGTCTCGCCGATCTGGGCCGTCCCGGTCTTGCCGGCCAAAGGAAAGCGATCGGTGGGAAAACCGGCGAAC
>JBOGWZ010000092.1:0-6097 GCA_050694075.1 Actinomycetota bacterium
TCATGGCCCAAGATGCGCGCCGATCGCGCACCGCCTCATCGGTGGCGAAAGCGCGCGCTCTCTCGTAGTCACCCTCGGAAAGACGGGCGGCGAGAACGGCCGTCTCCTCGGGCGTGCCGTACTTGACCAGCAGCTCGACGATGCGCTGCTCCGATACGGGCTCGAGACGAACGCTGCGACAGCGCGAGCGGATCGTCTCGAGCAATTCATCCTCTTGTCCGGAGATCAGGATGAAGACGGTGTCGGGATGCGGTTCCTCCAGCGTCTTGAGGAGCGCGTTCTGGGCCGGCTCGTTCATCCGGTGTGCCTCTTCAATGATGAACGTCTTGTAGCTACCCTCGAACGGCGAACGTGCGGCCTCGGGGACCACGACCTCCCGGATCACATCCACCGGGATCAAAGGACCCTCCGGCGCGATGTGGTGAACATCGGGATGGCGTTGACGGAGGATCCGAGCACACGTCTCGCATTCCCCGCATCCCGTCCCCGGTGCGATCTCGCAGTTCAGCGCGGCAGCCATGGCGAGCGCGGCGGGTTTCTTGCCCGACCCGGACGGGCCGAGTAGTAACCACGCATGGGCGACCACGCGCGATGACATCTGTGTCTGCAGCCCTTGCGCGGCGCGCGACCCCTGAAGGATGTCCCACACGCTCATCCCTTTTGATCCCTTCCGCCCGAGCAGCGCAGGCCGACGCTCGTCGACGAAGCCTCCGGCCTGAGCAGCGCAGGCCGACGCTGGGCGACGAAGCCTCCGCAGGAGCCAACGACGCCACTTGGCGTCGGAGGTTCCGAGGACCGCGCGAGGAGACCAGCGTCGAGCCGAGCAGCGGACGTCGAGCCGAGCAGCGAGCTCATCTCGGAAGTGGGGCCTCCGGTGACGGCAGGGGGCCCGGCCCCTCCACTCTCGTGCGCTCCTCATAGATCTTCACGATGTCCTGATGCACCTGCGCGGGCGAGCGCTCCGCGTCGATCACCACGAAGCGCTCGGGGAAGCGACGCGCGAGCTCCTCGTACGCGTCCGCCACCTTGCGGTGGAACTCACCGTCCTCCGCTTCGATGCGATCCGGTTGGGACTCGATGCGCCCCAGGCCCCTGTCGGGGTCCACCCTCAGCCAGAAGACGAGGTCCGGCATCAGTCCCGCTGTCCCCCAGCTCGAGATTTCGAGGATCTCGTCGATGCCCAACCCGCGCGCGTGCCCCTGATAAGCGAGTGACGAGTCGACGAAACGATCCGATACCACGATCTTCCCGGAGGAAAGCGCGGGCCGGATGACCTCCGCCGCATGCTGGGCGCGGTCGGCCGCGTACAAAAGGGCTTCGGTACGCGGGTCCATCTCGGTCGACCCCTTCTCGAGAAGGATGTCCCGTATCCGCCCCCCGATCATGGTTCCTCCCGGCTCGCGCGTCGTCACGAACTCCTCGCCGCGCGCCTCGAGCCAGCGAGTGAACGCCTCCATCTGTGTGCTCTTCCCGGCGCCCTCACCGCCCTCGAAGACGACGAAGAAACCGCGGCGGGACGTCGCCTCCGCGATGGGGATACGAGCATGGATCGCCCGCATCGAGAGCACACCTCCTCCGAGCACGACCAGACCGGCAAACCACAGTGTCAACCGGGTTCCCGGCAAAGGATAGGTGCGTCCTGCGAACGAGATCGCGTGGTCTCCGATCGACCCGGCGATCAGGGGAAATATGCCGAGCCCCACTAGGGTCCCGATCCTGATGACCGTGTAGGCGGCGCTGAACGTCCGACCGCGTAGCTCATCGCGCGTCGACTGCTGGATCAGCGAGTACGCGGACGAGTACGCGACGCCCCCGAAGAACCCCAGCGCGCTCGCAATGGGTATGGCCGGGTCCAGGCTTCCCATGCTCGCGAGAGCGATCAAGCCAGCGGCGAGGAGGAGTAAGGAGGAGGAGAACAGGACATCCCTCTGGATCCTCTTCGCGAGGAGACCGGCTGCGAGCAATCCCAAGATCATCCCGGTCGCGAGGAACCCGATCAGGAACGCGAATCCCGTGTCGCCGCCCTGCAGGACGTCCTCCACGAAGCCCACGCCAAGCGAGAAGACCCCACCGGCGGCGGTAAAGGTGAACGCGATTCCAATCAGCCACGGTCGCACCTGTTTGTGGTCTCTCACGAAGGTGAGACCCTCGACGAGGTCACGCTTGATCTCACTCATGTCCAATCGCCGAACACGCCGACGCGATGATGGGATCGCTAGCGTGGAGATCATCAGCGCGGAGAAACCGAACGTCAGCGAATCGACCCACAGTGCGAGCGCCTCACGGTTGGTCTGGAGGCCCTCCAGGACCCGAACGTGATCGCCGAGGAAACCTCCGAGCGCGGCGAACGAAGCAAAGAGCACCGATGCGAGCGGCCACAGTCCGTAGATCGCGACCAGCGACAATGAGTTCGCGTGGGTCAGATAGCCGGGTGGCACAAAGTTCGGCAGCGATGCGTCCTTCGCCGGCCCCCATATCAGCGTGAGGCTCTCGAGCACCACGGAGGCCAGGAGCAGAAAGAGCAGATTGGGCACGAATGGAAGCGAGAAGATGACTGCGGCACGCGTCAGATCCGCCGCAACCATTGTCTTCTTCCGATCCCACCGATCCGCGAGAACGCCTCCGATCGGGCCCATCACGAACCCCGGCAGAACCCGGGCGATCATGACGACGCCGACGGCCGCATCGCCTCCGATGTCGCGCGCAAACACCGCGATCGCGAAAACGCCTATCCAGTCACCGAGGCTGGAAACGGCTTGCGCGAGGAAGAACCTCAGAAAGTTGCCGTGCCGGAGCAGCGATAGGTAGGAGACACCCTCCTCGGTCGGTAGAACACGGAGCTCGGGCCGCTGGGGTGCCGGCTGTATCGGAGGGTCCTCCTGGTCGGGGCCTTACCGCTCCAATCCTATTGAGAGGAGCGACAGAGACTCATGACGTCTTCGTTGGGGACTTCGACCGTGTGGACTTCTTCCTGCTCGCCTTCCTCTTGGTCGTCTTCTTGCCGGTCTTCTTGATGTACTTGCAATCGGGATAGTTCGAGCATCCGACGAAGGGGCCGAAGCGCCCTCGCTTCTCCACCAGGGGAGACCCGCACTCGGGGCAGCTCTCGCCCGTCTCCTTGGCCGGGTCCTTCTTGATGTACTTGCAGTCGGGATAGTTCGAGCAGCCGACGAAGGGACCGTAGCGCCCGACGCGTGCCACGAGGTCGCCGCCACATTCCGGGCACTTCTCCCCCGTCCCTTCCGGCTCGGGCAGCGGGTTGCCCTCCTCGTCGAGCTGCTGCGACCACTGACAGTCCGGCCACCCCGAGCACGACAGGAACCACAGCCCGTGCTTGCCGAACTTCTCCACCACCGGTCGCCCGCACTCCGGGCAAGTCTTGTCTGTGGGCCGCTCGGGACGGCTCATCTTGTCCTGCTGCTCGGCAACGTGCTCGCTGAACGAGGACAGGAAGCTGCAGACAACCGGAGACATCTCCTTGTCCCCCTCGGCGATCTCGTCGAGCTCCTCTTCCATCCGTGCGGTGAACTCGAGATCGACGATCTCGTGGAAGTGCTTTTCGAGGAGCTCCGTCACGACCTCGCCGCGAGTCGTCGGGATCAACCTGCGGCTCTCCACATCTACGTACTGGCGACCCTCGAGCGTCTGGATCGTGGGCGAATACGTCGACGGGCGACCGATCCCGACCTCCTCCATCTTCTTCACGAGCGTCGCCTCCGTGTAGCGAGGAGGCGGCTGCGTGAAGTGCTGGAGGGGCTCGAGCGCCCTGAGCTCGAGAGTCTCGCCCTCGTCGAGCTCGGGGAGCAGGCCCTCGGCCTCCTGCGGCTCGTCGTCGGACGATTCCAGATACACACGCATATACCCGTCGAACTTCAGCACCTGCCCCGTCGCTCGGAACATCACGCCGTTGCTCTCGATGTCGACCGAAGTCGCGTCGTAAACGGCCTCCGCCATCTGAGACGCGATCGTCCGCTGCCAAATCAGCTCGTAGAGCGCAAGGTCGTCCTTCTTGAGCTCCCCCGCCATGTCCTGAGGCACGTTCGCGATCGATGCCGGACGGATCGCTTCATGGGCCTCCTGCGCGCCCTTGGCCTTGTCCGTGAACTTCCGCTCGACGTGATACTTCTTCTCGAACAGGTCCTCGACGACCTGGCCTATCTCGCGGTGAGCATCGTCCGAAATGATCGTCGAGTCGGTACGCATGTACGTGATATGTCCGGCCTCATAGAGTCCCTGCGCGACCTTCATGGCCTTCCATGCGGGAAGATTCAGCTTTGACGACGCAGCCTGCTGCAACGTCGAGGTCTTGAACGGCGGAGGTGGAGACTTCTTGCGCTCGGTGCGGCGGATCTCGGTGACGACCCAGGGGCCGGGACCCACGCGATCCACTATCTCTTGCGCGGAACCCTCGTTCGGAAGATCGAACTTGGCTTTCTCTCCCACCGGGTGGATGGCGTCGAAGTCGTCTCCATCGTCGTTGGCGAGGTGAGCGGTCACATCCCAGTACTCCTGCGGTTTGAACGCCCTGATCTCGCGCTCGCGCTCGACGACGAGGAGCAGAGCCGCGCTCTGCACGCGGCCCGCCGAGAGATTGGGACCGACGTTGCGCCACAGGAGAGGCGACAGCTTGTAGCCCACGATCCTGTCGACCGCCCGGCGCGCCTGCTGAGCATCGACGAGATTCATGTCGATGTCACGCGGGTGCTCGAAGGCGCGGGTAACGGCTCTCTGAGTGATCTCGTTGAACGCGACGCGCAGCCGGACGGCCGGCTTCATCTTCACCAGCTCGGCAACGTGCCACGCGATCGCCTCTCCCTCGCGATCGGGGTCGGTCGCGAGCCACACCGCCTCAGCTTCCTTGATGGCCTTGCGGATGGCGGCCATCGCCTTCTTGGTGTTCGCCTGTGGGAGTTGCTCGTAGGTGAAAGAGACTTCGCCGTTGCAGGAGACGCCGAAGTTCGATTTCGGCAGATCCCGGACGTGGCCCATCGAAGCGAGGACCTTGTAGTCCTTGCCCATGTACCGCTCGATCGTCTTCGCCTTGGCCGGCGACTCGACGATCACGAGGTTCGTTGCCACGACTCTCCTTAAGGTTTCCGAGGTAGGGATGCCCGTCTGGGCGGCGGGCCTCACCGTAGGAATGGTCGGTGCTTACCGCATCATCTTGAGGCCGCTGTCAACCGGAACGCCGGATGCGGCCCCCTTGTTCCACCACGTACCATCCCCCCGGTCGGGGAGGCGAATCCGCACTTTGTGTGCGCTCAGGGGCCTTTTTTCGACCCCTCGGCGCACACAAAGGGCATTTTCGGGGTGGAAGGAGCTGGAAGCTGATCGAGCCCCTGATCGAGGCGATGGAGCGGTGGGTGGCCGACTACGGCTACGCCGCCATCTTCGTCCTGATGGCCCTGGAGTCCGCCTGCATCCCGATCCCGAGCGAGGTCACGATGCTGGTCGGTGGCTGGTACTCGTCCACCGGCTCCCTCGACTTCTTCTGGACCGGTGCGGCGGGCGTCGCCGGGAACATGGTCGGCTCGTGGCTCGCCTACGGGCTCGGGCGCACCAGCGGCCGCGCCCTGCTCGACGCCTACGGCCGCTACGTCCTGATCCGGCCCCACGACGTGGACCGAGCCGAGGTGTGGTGGTCGCGGCACGGCGAGGCCGCCACGTTCTTCTCCCGGCTGCTGCCCGTCATACGCACCTTCATCTCGTTGCCCGCCGGCATCGCCCGCATGCCGTTCGGGAAGTTCAGCCTCTACACGTTCCTAGGCGTGATCCCGTGGACGTACGCACTCACCTGGCTGGGCGTGGTCGTGGAGGACAACTGGGAACAGGCGCTGACCTACTTCGACATCCCGGCGCTGATCATCGCGGCGCTCGTCGTAGTGGCCATCGGAGTCTGGTATCTGCGCCGCCGCAGGCAGCGCCGGGAGGCGATTCGGACCCCCGATCGGACCTAGGCAGGCGCTAGACGAGATCGATCTCCGCCGCCACCCCTTGCAGGCCCTCGATCGAGACCTGGATGAACTCGTCCATCGGCACTCCTATGGCCTCCTCGACGCCCCAGATCTTGTCTCGCTCGACCCCGGGTGCGAAGGGC
>JBOGWZ010000093.1:0-6068 GCA_050694075.1 Actinomycetota bacterium
TTCCCGGACCTCATCGACCGAGGAGCGGCCTTCTACGCGATGACGACAGGCTCCTACTGGATCGAGACGGGCACGCCGCGCGAGTACCTGAAGGCCAACCTGGATGCCCTCCTGGGCCTGTATCAGAACGGCGCCGAGGGCCGGCGAAACGACAACATGACCCTGGTCGCCGACGGCGCGATGGTCGACCCCACCGCGTCGACGTATCTCTCCTGCATCGGCACCGGCGCGGTAATCGAGGCCGGTGCCGCGGTCGAACGATCGGTGCTGCTACCGGGTTCGGTCGTGTGCTCGGGCGCGACGGTCCGGAGTTCGATCATCGGTGTGGGAGCAAGGGTCGCCGGTTTGACTCGAGTGGAGGGTGAGACGGTCGGTGACGCCGGGGTGGTTACCGCGTCGAGCAGCCGCTTCCCGTCACGCCTCAGGCGGATACAGCCGGCCCCGAGCGTCTGATCGGGTTAGAAGGTCGCGGCCTCCGCTTCCGCCCGATGGGCGACGTACCACTCGATCGTGGGTCGCAACCCCTCCTCCAGCGGGACGGCCGCCTCGAAGCCGAACCGCTCCTTGGCGCGCGTCGTATCGAGGCCACGGCGGGGCTGCCCGTCGGGCTTGGAGGGATCCCAACGCAGCTCGCCGTCGAAGCCGGTGAGCTTCGCGATCAATTCGGCGAGGTCCTTGATCGCGATCTCCTGGCCCGAGCCAAGGTTGACCGGGTCGGGGTCGTCGTATCGCTCGGTGGCGAGCACGATGCCGTTGGCAGCATCGTCGACGTAGAGGAACTCGCGCGTCGCCTGTCCCGTGCCCCATACGTCGACGTGGTCCGCCCCGGCCTCTTTGGCGTCGACGCACTTCTTTATCAGGGCGGGAATCACATGCGAGACGGAGGGATGGAACTTGTCTCGGGGACCGTAGAGGTTGACCGGGAGAAGATAGATCGCGTTCTGCCCGTACTGGGAGCGGTTCGCCTGCGCCTGCACGAGTAGGGCCTTCTTGGCGATCCCGTAGGGCGCGTTGGTCTCCTCCGGGTAACCGTTCCAGAGGTCGTCTTCCTTGAAGGGGACCGGGGTGTACTTCGGATACGCACAGATCGTTCCCACGATCACGGTCTTCTCGATGCCGCGCCTGCGCGCCTCCTCGATCACGTAGGTGCCCATTAGCAGGTTGATGAGGTAGAGATCGGCGGGGCGCGCCATGTTGGCCCCGATGCCCCCGACGCGCGCGGCGAGGTGGATCACGATCTCGGGGGCCCCGGCGTCGTACAGCGCGGCGACGGCTGAAGGATCCATAAGGTCGTAGTCGCGGCTTCTCGGCACGAACAGCTCGGCCCCGCGCTCGGCCAGCTTGTGGCACACGACGCCACCCAGGAAGCCGGCGCCCCCTGTGACGCAGATTCGCTTGCCGGAGATGGCTACGCTCATTTGTCTTGATCCTCCCGCCTCGATACTACGAGCACGGTCGCGCCGGCCGGGCGAGCGGTTCGAGCTCCGAGCAGGTGGGACGCCGGGCGCGCGTCAGTGGACCAGCCCGCGACGGAACGCCTCGGCCACCGCCTCGGTGCGGTCGTGCACGTCGAGCTTCCGAAATATCTGCTTCAAATAGGTCTTGACGGTTTCCTCCGACACGTAGATGTGCTCGGCGACCTCGCGGGTGGAGTTCCCATGGGCGAGTTCCTGGAGAACCGTCAGCTCGCGGTCCGTCAGCGCCCGCGGGTCGCGCCCCCCGATCCGGCCGAAGATGCCCTCGGTGACGTTGGGGTCGAGGACCTGTCGCCCCTCCGCCACGTCGCGGATGGCCTGCACCACGACCTCCCGAGACGAGCTCTTGGAGAGGTAGCCGTCGGCTCCCGCCTTCACCGCCTCCGCGACGGTGGCCGGGTCGGTGAACATGGTGAGCACGACGACTTTGGTCTCGGGGGCCTGCTTCTTGATCTCACGTGTCGCCTGGATGCCGTTCATGCCCTTTCCGAGGCTGACGTCCATGAGGACGACGTCGACCTCCTGTGAGGTCGTCTTTTCGACCGCGAGATCGCCGGAATCGACCACCCCAACCAGCTCGATGTCCTCGCTCATCGAGAGCATGACCTCGAGACCCTGGGAGACGAGCATGTGGTCCTCGGCTATCAGCACCCGCACGCTCATTGGGCGACTCCGGCGGGGAATATGGCCTCGAGGCGAGTGCCCTCGCCGGGGCGACTGTCGAGCTTCAGCTCGCCGCCCACCCGCGCCGCGCGCTCACGCATCAGCTTCATGCCAACGTGCTCCTCTCCCACCTCTTCACTCGGGTCGAAACCGGTGCCCTCATCCTGCACGACGATGTGCACCTTTCCGTCCTCTTCGCTGATTCTCACAGCGATGGCGCTGGTCTGCGAGTGTTTGAGGGCGTTGGTGAGCCCTTCCTGAAATATCTGGAAGGCCGCCAGGGCGACGGGGACAGGGGGTTCGGCGACGATCTCGCCCTCGATGCTCACCTGGACGCTCCACAGGGTGGAGGCCTGGTCGGCGAAACCCCGGATCGTGTCCATGAGCCCGCCCTCCTCGACCGAGGACTTCCTCAGGGCCGTGATCGATTCGCGCAACCGAACCATCGCCCCCTCGATAGCTTCCCGCGAGGCGGTCACCGCCTGGCGCGCGTCGGTACTGCGCTCCGCATCGAGGAGCTCGCGCGCGTTGCCGCATCCGTAGGCAGCCGCGGCGAGAAGCTGCAGCGAGGAGTCGTGGATGTCCTCGGCGATCCTCTTGCGCTCACGCTCTCGCTCCTGGAAGACGCGTTCGGTCGCCTGCAGCAGCGCCTCTTGTTGACGGCGGATCTTCTCGGATAGCTCCTGCTGGGCGCGGGCCCCCAGGAAGCTCAGCCGGGCGAAGAGGATGGGAATCAGGATCGCCGCCACGGCCCAGGTCCCCACGCGTTCGTCCACGACGGCCGTTACCGTGCCAAGAGCGGCGAGGAGGGCGTAAGAAGCAAAGAAACCCGAAATGGGTGTGGGCAACAGACTGTGCAAGACCTTCGAGAAGGACAAGGATTGGTCGAAGGCCGAGTAGACGGCAACGGAACCGAGGTTGATTACCACATGAGCGACGGCGGCCCCGGCCACGACCAGTGGGTGCAGATAGTCACCTGAGGCGGCACTGAATACAGTGGCTGCTGCTGCCACTGAGAGCATCGATTGTGCTCTGTTGAACGCAGCGGTGTGAATGGCGATCGCCCGACGGAACTCGCGTGGGTCCACCATACCCAGGCCCGCGATGGACATGGCCACCCACGGCTGCTCCCTGAAGACGATCGCCAACGCGAGGTGGACTGGGAAGCTCATGGTCACCTCGGCTCGAAAACCGAGAGACACAGGTAGGAACTCAACGGTTGCGAGCAGGGCCGCCCAGAACAGGAACACGCCGAGTGGCGGCGGAGATTGATTGTCCTGGAGGACGAGCCACACGAGGACGCCACCCGCGGTCGCCGCTACCGCCCAGGCGAACGCCTTGGACCGCTTCATGGTGTCATCGTAGGGAAAAGTGGGCCGGACGCGGTCTCAAAACGCGAAGAAGGAGGGGCCTTACTTGAACCCCTCCTTCAACGATTGCTGAGATTAGCCAGCACGCCAACCGGCGCCGGCGACCTGGAACAAAGCCACCAGGACGCTAGCAAAAGCAAGTAGTCGGGCCTTCATCAGCGACCTCCCCTCTAAAATCGAACGGGTTTGGTCGCTCCGCTAAGGGTCGTGCGGTGATTGCTCCGCTTTGAGTGGTGCCTCCCAGTCACCCCCCACAATCGGTCCTTCTACGCTGTCCCCCAAAGAGGGGAGGAAAGCCCCTCATCGGGGGGATTTGGACTGTATCTGTCAGTCAACTAACGTGGCAATAGACAATTCGAGCTATTCGCGAGGAATTAAATGGAAAAGCGTGAAGGACCCGGCCTGCGAATTTTGGTCGCGGGTCTTCACAGGACCATCACCGAATCCCTGGGCCGCGTCGTGGGCGACCTCGCGGGGGCCGAGGTGACCGTCGCGGCGGCGTCGTCGGCCGAGGCCATCGAGCTTGCCGGCAAGTTCGCCCCCGACCTCGCGCTCATCGACCTCGAGCTGTCGCCCAATTGCTCGCTAGTGGCGGGTTTGCGCGCGCTCTGTCCAGACACGCGTGTGATCGTGCTCGCCGAACGCGGGGGCGGAGACGCGTTCGCGCTCGTGAAGGCCCTCGCCTCGGGGGCGGTGGGCGCGATCTACAAGGAGGCGTCGCTCGAGGACCTCGCCAGGGTCCTGCGACGCTCCTCGACCACAACCCCGGTCGTGCCCGAGGAAGCGGTGGGGTTGCTGCTTGGCTCCTATCTCGATGCCCTCACGGAGAAACGGGGGCGGGACTTCGCCGTCATCGAGGCCTTGGCCGCTGCCGTTGAGGTGCGCGACCTCGCGACGGGGGCACACCTCGGCCGGGTGGCGCGCCTCGCGTCCGCGTGCATGGAGCGAGTCGACGCGAGCCTTGCCAAGAACGAGGAGGTGTCCTACGGCTTTACCCTCCACGACATCGGCAAGATTGGCGTGCCCGATGCCATCCTGAACAAGCCCGGCCCCCTGTCCTCCGACGAGTGGGAGATCATGCGGAGGCATCCCGAGATCGGAACCAAGATCGTGGAGCCGATCGGATTCCCCTCGTCTACGACCGAGGTGATCCTCTGCCACCACGAACGCTGGGACGGGGGTGGCTATCCACACGGGCTCCGTCGAGACGAGATCCCGATCTCGGCGCGCGTGTTCTCGGTGTCCGACGCGTACGACGCGATGACGTCGGACCGCCCTTACCGGGAGGCGATGCCTCACGAGGCCGCCCTCTCGCTGATACAAGGCGAAGCGAGGAGGGCGTTCGATCCCGACGTGGTCGATGCCTTTCTCGGGCTGACCAACGGAAGCAGGCTTCCTTGACTGTCGTCCGTCGGGCATGGCAGCGTTGGTAGTCGTGGACCCGCGGCTCGGTAAGTTCGAGGAGGATCTCAGGAAGATCCCGGGGGTCAGGGGGGTCCGGGTCGTGGGGGACGACGCACCCACGGAGATCCACATCGTGGCCGCCCCCGGCCGCTCGGCCAAACAGGTCGTGCGCGATGTCCAATCGCTGGCGGCCGCGGGTTTCGGGATGCAGATCGATCACCGGATCGTCTCCATCGTCCAGCTCGACGACGAGATCGATGCCCCCCTGGCCGATGCCCTCAGCAACCGCCCGGTGCTCGAGCGGATCGTGCTCGCGAGCAAGGGGGCCGAGGGCTGGGTCAAGGTGGCTCTCAGGTGGCCGGACGGGGAGATGACCGAGGGCGTCGGGGCGACGGGCGCGACGAGGGAGGCTCGAGCCAAGGGTGCGGCGAGCGCGGTTCAGCGTGCGCTCAATCCCTTCCTCGAGAAGAGGCGGTCATCCATCGAGATCGACGAGGTCGTGATCCAGCGCCTGGGTTCGGGAGATTCGGTGACCGTGCGGGCCGTCTACAGCGAGAACGGAGCACCCCGTCACCTGGTGGGTTCCGCGCTCGTCTACGACGATGTCGCGTCCGCGGCGGTGCGAGCGACGCTGCAGGCCGTCAACCGGAAGCTGGTGTAGCCACCTCCCTTTTCCGTGCCAGAGCGCGGGCGTAGACGAGATAAGAGAGCCCTGCCGCAAGCACGATATCCCCGGCGCTTATCACCGTTCCGATCCACGGCACGGGGATAACGTCGGCGATCCAGGGGAACAGGGTGTCGTCGGTCAACGGTTCGTGCTTCACGCCGAAGTCGCGCACCTCTTCGATACCGATGATCTCGACCGCCCGCTCTCCCACCGGCATGGCTCCGTTCGCGGCGATCACTACGACGTTGAGAGCTAGCCCCAACGCGGCGAGGGCGAGTCCGGGAAGGCGCCGGTTGACCACGAGAAACGCCACGATCATTAGATAGGACAGCAGGAGGATCGTGAGCGACTGGCCACGCGTAAGCCGATCGTCGAAGAACACTTCGAACACGAGCTGAAGGGCCAGCCCCGTCAGCAGGAAGGCGACCCACCGGAACTTGGTGGCGGCAAGATCCTCTAGCGATCCCCCGCGCACAAGAGCCACGATGC
>JBOGWZ010000094.1:0-6058 GCA_050694075.1 Actinomycetota bacterium
GACGTCCTCAGCGCTGCGCCATCCGAGCGGGGCGCGCGGGGAAGACTTCTACACCCTGCGCGAGTACGCCGAGGGAGACGACCTCCGGAAGATCCACTGGCCGTCCACCGCGAAGCTCGACGCGATCATGATCCGCCAGGAGGAGACTCCGTGGCACACGCGCGCCACGGTCCTCCTCGACGACCGGACGATCGCCCATGCCGGGAGCGGTGAGTCGTCGTCGTTCGAGCGCGCCGTCGAAGCCGCCGCTTCGGTGATCGACCTCTATCACCGTTCCGGCCATGGATACAGGGTGCTCGGCGTCGTCCAACCCGACGTGGGCTCGGCGCGCGGGGGCGATCACTACAACCGCTGCCTGGACATGCTCGCGGCCATCGAGCTGCAGGGTGGGAGCGACGAAGACGCGCTCGCGCTCCGACTCGCGGAGCTCGAGGAGGTCGGCGGAGCAGAGGCGGCGCTCGTCGTGGTGGCGGGGACACTCTCGCCCGTGGATGCGGCGGCGCTCGGCCGCTGCCGCCGCCGGTTCCGGCAGGTGACCGCGGTGTCGTTCCCCGCGCACCGCTTCGGGACATCCGACACGAAGTCGCGCTGGGAGGGCGAGGGCAGAGCGCTAGAGGTACTGCGTCAGCTCGAGCGCGCGCAGGTCCGCGCGCTCGTGCTCGGGTCCGACGAGCCACTCACCCCGGTGTGGTCCGGAGGACGTGGAGCGAGGAGTCACAGGCGATGGGCTCGGAAGCCAGAGCTCGTCTAGGTCTCGCCGGTCTCCTCGCCGCGACGCTCTTCGCTTTCGGGCAGGTGTTCTCCCAGGACGTCTATGCGGGACCCGCGTTGCTGGCGATGCTCCTCGCCGCGGGCATCGCGATCGGATGTCGGCGGCTGGGGATCGGAACGGTCGCGGCCTTCGGGCTGTCGACCCTCGCGCTGATCTGGTACCTGGCACTGATCTTCGAGGGGCGCGCCGGCTTCTACGGCCTGCCCACCCCGGATGCACTCCGCGGGCTGTGGCGATCCATCTCGGAGGCGTACGAGGCCGGCCGCGTCGACTACGCACCGGTGCCCATGCGACCCGGTTATGTCGTGCTGGCGGTCGGCGCGATGTGGCTTGCCACGACGATCGCCGAGGTCGCGACCTTCAGATGGCGGCGGCCATTGTTGGCCAGTCTCCCGGCGCTGGCGCTGTTCGGGTTCCTCGTGGTCGTGGGAACCGGCCACGCCTCCACCTTGCTGATGCTGCTCTTCCTCGCGGCCCTGCTGACGTTCTGGGGGCTCGAGGCATCGCACCGATTGCGCTCGTGGGGGCGCTGGATGCACGCACTGTGGCGCACGAAGTCGATCGCAGAGCCCGAATCGGTGGCCGGGAGCCTGGCGCGCCGGATGGCGGCCTCCTGCGTCGCCGCGGCGCTGATCTCCCCCCTGCTGCTACCCACCCTGAACGAGGGACTGTTGTCGTGGAGGAACAAGGTCGACGGCAACGGACCGGGCAGGGGCGGCGCCGGCGGTCGACCGGGCGGAAGCATCGATCTGTTGGTCGACATCCGCCCCAAGTTGCTGCGCCAGAGCGACCTCGAGTTGTTCCGGGTCCACGCCGACAGCCCCGCCTACTGGCGACTAACGTCCCTGACGCTGTTCGACGGCCAGGGGTGGGTCCCCGATTCACCGGCCCTCCAGGAGCTGCCAAACGGACAAGTGGTGACCTTTCGCACGGCTCCGGCAGACGCGCAAACAGTGAACCAGGAGTACGTGATCACGGGTCTGGACACCTCGGAATTGCCCGCCGCCGTGCAACCGATCAGCGCGCAGCTCGCCGGCGACGAGCGTTCCGACGACTTCCGCTACAACCCCGAGAACGCGGCGCTGCGGCTGCTGGGGGGAACCACGGAGGGATTCGAGTACTCCGTCACGTCCGCCGTCGTCGACGCGTCGTTCCGTGAGCTTCAAAGGGCCGAGGTCGGACGGCTCAACCCCGAGTACTACGCCCTGCCGGAACTGCCGCCGGTCGTGGGCAATCTGGCGCGGCGCTGGACCGCGGGGGCGCGCACCGACTTCGCCAAGCTGCTCGCGCTACAGGACACGCTGCGCGACTTCACCTATTCGACCGACGTGGATGCGCCTCCGACGGACGACGCGTTGGTCCAGTTCCTGACCGAGACCCGCACCGGCTACTGTCAGCAGTTCGCGACCGCGTTCGCGGTGCTGGCGCGTTCGCTCGGTTATCCGACGCGGGTCAACGTCGGCTTCCTACCGGGTTCGAGCTCGCTCGAGAGTCCCGACGACTTCTTCGTGACCGGCACCGACGCACACGCGTGGCCCGAGGTCTACTTCGAGGACTTCGGGTGGGTGCGGTTCGAACCCACCCCGCGCGCCGACGCGCCCGTGCAGGTACCGACCTACACGCAGCCGGGGCTCGGCACCGGCTCGAGCAACACCTTGGCGGCGGTGCGGGAGCAGGACATCAGCCTGAGATTCCAAGATGAGCCCGGCGGCCTCCGGGGGGCCCGTCAGGGAGGGGACCCGGGAGGGCTTGGGGCCCGGATCTCGACCGCGTGGCGGAAGACGTTCCGGCGCATCGCAACCGCTTCCCTGGTCGCGCTCGCCGGCGCGCTCGTGATCGTCCCGCTGCTCAAGGAGCTTCGGATCCGTCGTCGTTATCGCCGCGCCGCGGATCCCGGAGGCGTCGCCCGCGCCGCGTTCCGGCAGCTCGAGGACGAGGCCTCGGAGCTCGCGTCCCCTCGGGAGCCGTGGGAATCGGCCGCCTCTTACGCCGAGCGACTGGTGTCGATCAGACGGGTCGGGCGGCGTGACGCCCGCCGACTCGCCGCTCTGTTCGAGGCGGCCGAGTACGGGCCCGCCTCGATACCCGCCGCCCGAACGAAAGAGGCCCGCGCACTGGCGCGCTCGCTCCGGAAGGACCTATGGGGGCGCGCGACCTGGTGGGAGAGGGCCGTCAGGTTGTTCTCGCCTCGTTCGCTGATCCCGCAGCTCTCTTCTTGGCGGGTCCCCGTCCCTCGGCTCGCCGGGCTACTGCACCGCTCTTAGACGCCGGCGCACCGCGGGCTTCAGCTCCTGGGCGAGATCGGTCTCGAGACGGCGCAGCGCGGCGATGAACTCGTCCCGGTCGTAGAGGTACTGAGTGACCCGCGCGTCGACGGTGCGCGCGATGTCGTCGATGGCCAAGAAGAACGCCATCTGCCCCTCCCTCAAGGCGTCGAGGACCTCGCCATCGTTCCGGCAGATCTTGAAGATGCTCTGTCCATCCGTGACGAGCTTGATCTCGGAGAGATGCTCTTCCAAACCGGCCTTCTTCCGCATGAACTCGATCGCCCGCCGCACGCGCTGAAGGCTCATGCCACCATCGAGCAGCGAGCGAATCACTCGCAGCGCGACGACATCGCGGAAGGAATAAAGGCGCCTGACCCCCGGTCGTCCCCCGGTGGCCTGGACGCTGGGCTTAACGAGGCCTATGCGATCCCAGTAGCGGATCTGATGCTGCGTGCAACTCGAGAAGCGGCATGCTTGATCTGCGGTGAACCCCTCCATGTGAGCGCGCGAACCTCCCCACCAGAAAAACTCCAAATTCGATAGTTCACACCGTGATGCAGGAGACCACGAGAGAGCCTCGCCAGATCTCCGCCTTCCGAAACCTAAGTGGCGAATCTAGCGCGCCGCCCTTGGGCGCGGCAAGGGCTGAAGGGATACAAACCCGAGAGAACGCGAAGTTTCTTTGTGGACTGCTAGGAGCGCTCGTAGCGCTTGCGGATGCGCGCCCTCAGCTTCGACCACGCATCGGGCAACCCGAACTTGCGACCTTGTTCCTTCACGAAGCCCCCGAGCGCCCCGATCAGGAGCACTATCCCCGAGACCATCGCTGCGAACGCGGCCACCCCGATGAGGACCGAGCGGGAAACGAAGAAGCCGATCAGCAGGGCGAAGCCCGCCAGGAAAAGAAGGGCGCCGGCCTTGAGGCCGAGGTCACGCCTCGCAGCCTGTCGCGCCAGCCTGGGATCGTCCGAGGAGAGATTCTTCTCTATCTCGGCGAGGATCTGTTGTTCTCGGTCCGACAGGGGCACGGTTCCCCCAGTATAAAAGCGGGCCTAGTCAATAAGGGCAGCCTGGGTCATCGCGCCGTTCCCGAAGCGAGCGCGGATCGAATCGATCGCGCGGGTCGCCTCCTGCCAGGGTCGTTCCCCCTCTTCTCCGAGTAGCGGCATCTGCCGACGCGGGGGCCCGGGAGCAAGGGCGGAGACCGCGACCCCCAGTAGTCGGATCCGGGGGCGGTCGGGGTCGAGCCGTTGGTAGAGAGCACGCGCCACGTCGTAGATCTCTGCGGTCGTGTTCACCTCCTCCTCGAGCGTTCGCGAGCGCGTGATCGTCTTGAAGTTGGAGAAGCGGACCTTGAGCGTGACCGTCCGGCCGCACATCCCCTTGCCTCGCAAGCGACCCGCGGTGCGATCGGAGAGCCTCAGCACCTCCTTTAGGACCCGGGAGGTGTCGTCGAGGTCGGCCTCGTAGGTCTCCTCCGACCCGACCGACTTCGGGGGTTCGTCACAGACGACGGGACGGTCGTCCCGGCCCCGGGCCAGCTCGTACAGATGGGCGCCGACCGCGTCGCCGAGGACACGCTCGAGGGTGCGGCGCGACACCTGCGCGAGGTCTCCCACGGTCCTGAGCCCGAGCCGCCTCATCGCCTCCCCGGTCTGCGGCCCCACCCCCCACAGCGCCGTCACCGGCAGGGGGCGCAGGAACGCCTCGATCTCTGTGGCCGGAACCACCAGCAAGCCGTCCGGCTTGGCGATCGACGACGCCAGCTTGGCGAGGAACTTGTTGGGCGCGACCCCGACCGTGCAGGCGAGGCCGAGGTCTCCGATCCGCGTCTTGACAAGGTGGGCGATCCCGGCGGTGCCCCTCCCCTCCCCGAACAGGCGCACCGACCCGGCGACGTCGAGGAACGCCTCGTCGAGGCTCAGGGGCTCCACGAGAGGTGTGAACGACTCGAACACCTCCCGGATGCGCTCCGCGTACCCGCGATAGGCCTCGAAATCGTTCGGGACGAACACCCCGTGGGGGCAGAGCCGCCGTGCGGTGACGATCGGCATCGCGGACGCGACCCCGAAGACCCTCGCCTCGTAGGACGCCGAGGTCACGACCCCCCGGCCCCCGAGGCCCCCCACGATCACCGGCCTCCCCCTGAGCGATGCGTCTTTGATCGTCTCGACCGACGCGTAGAACGCGTCCATGTCCACGTGCAAGATCGGCTCGAACACGCTCACACGAGGACCCTATGCCGGGACAAACGTCATCTCCCGGCGCTTCCCCCACTTGCGTGCCACATCCGTGAGGGCGCCTCGTCGGCACCACCCCGATGCAGCCCCATCACCTCCTGGCGGGCGCGCTGAGCGGCAAGCGCGAGGTCGAGCGAGCGGCCCGCATCGCGCTCCGCCTGCAGCTCGGCGAGATCGAACACCTCCTCGACCACCACCGTGATCCCGACGGCGTCCGCCTCGGTGGTACGCGTCAGCGACGCCCCGCCCCGCTTGCGGAGCTCACCCCGGACCGCCAGCAACCACGAATGGAACACGGTCCGGGCGCAGCGGGGCTGGACGCGCTCGAACACCGTCACGTCGATCGGCCCGGTGGCGTCGTCGAGGGTCACGAAGATGATGCGCTGTCCGGAGCGGATCGCCGGCGTCTGGGAGGCGGTCTTGACCCCGCAGACCCACACCTCCGAGCGGTTGCGACATCCCTTCAGGTCCGCGGCCTTTACGCATCCCAGCTCGGAGGCGACGGGGTAGAGCTCCATCACGTGACGGCGAGCGTCGATGCCCGAGATCTCGAGCTCCGCCTCGGTCTCCTCGACCGCGGTATAGGCGGGGAGGTCGGGCAGCGTCTGCTGGATCGGGGAGTCGAGCGCCAGGCTCAGCTGCTCCCCGGGGCGGGGGGGAACAAATACGTACGGGCCTCGGTGGCGAGCGCGGCGGCGCGCCACAACAGCTCCCGGCGCGACCTCGCCTCGATCTGGTCCAGCGCTCCGACGTGGACGAGGTTCTCGAGCGTGGGCCGC
>JBOGWZ010000095.1:0-6008 GCA_050694075.1 Actinomycetota bacterium
ATCTCAGAGCCGTCACCTTTGGACTCGACGCTGAGGTGGCCGAAACCCTGGGAGATAAATGGCTGCAGCGCGGCATCCCCCTGCCGCTCGAAATAGAGGATTCGCCCTTCCGAGAAATAGGAGCGTCACTGTCCAACTACGTGCGTCAGTTCCGACCGGACGGCGTCGAGCGCGTGGTCACCGTCGTCATCCCGGAATTCATCGTCACCAAACAACGCCATCAGTTGCTGCACGGCCAGACCGCCCTGCTGGTGAAGCGTCACCTGCTGTTCGAGCGAGGCGTTGTGGTCGCAAGTGTTCCCTTCCACCTCGAGACCTAGACCCTGCTCGGCTTCCTCCTGAAGGTGGACGCGGAAGCGCGGCGAATGCAAGGAGCATGGGGAGGGGTCCGCTCGTCGCTGCGGCTTTGTCCGCGCTGATCGCCTGTGCCGCCCTTCCCGCCGGAGCCGAGTCCACCTCCCGCTTGACCTTGCGTGCCGGCAAGTCGGTCTTCTGGGCCGGACCGTTCGTAAGGGACTCGGGCGGTGATTCGTCGTGGACCTATCGACTCACCCTGGCCGAGGCCGGCTATCGGTTACGGCTTGGGATAGATCATCCCGAGGTCGGCGACGTCTTCGAAGTCGATGTCTTCGATCCAAGTGGTCGGCGGGCTGGGTCGCTCTCTCCCGGCACCGGCCTCTACTCGGCCGAGCTCCTGGTTCGCGATCCGCGGCCGGGCACGTGGCGGATCCGGGTGAGAGCGGAGGACGTGACGAGGTCCGCCTTTCGCCTGCGCGCCAAGCTCGAGTCGGACCCTCCTCGCATCGGCACGGGGAAGGACCCCGTTCTTCCCAACCTGCAGGTGCTTCCCCCGCACGACGCGTCGTTCCTCACGCCTCTGACGAACGGCTCCACGGGCGGCGCTCCACAGGGGATCGATCTCCTGGGCGCGGAGTCCTGTCACCCGGAGGAGCACGCCGAGGATCGGGCGCTCCGGTGCTTACGGTTCTCGTTCGGGATTCGCAACACAGGGCTCGGCCCCATGCAGCTTTACTACGAGGGAGACCCACCACAGGACCAAACGATGTACCAACGAGTGCGGCGCGCCGACGGCAGCCACTTCGATCGAGAGGCGGGCGTGGCGCGCTGGTACAAGACGCATCTTCACTTCCACCATCACGACGCGGTTGCGCTGAGGCTGTTCGGGGTCACGGATCCAAATAAGGGAAAACTGGTGCCGGCCGGAGACAAGCGGCGCAAGGGGTTTGCACATCGCGACGAGCTCTTGAGAGAGTGGCGACACTTCTACCCAACCCTCGGGCTGGTGGGTTTCGGGTTGTCGGCCGGGTGGAGCGACATCTACGAGTGGGACCGGCCCGGCAACTACATCGACTTCGGGCTGAACGGCGACGGCCGTTACCTGATCCGCATGTGGGCCGATCCCGTCGGGGGCATCCTCGAGAGCAACGAGGAAGACAACATCGGCTACACGTACTTCAGGGTCTCGGGGGCCGAGCTCGAGCTCATCGAGGCGGGGCGCGGCAGGGATCCGTGGGACCGCTGCAAGATCGTTGTCGGGTTCGGCGGCCACCCAGACCCCCCACGCTCTCCTCGGCCCGATGACTGCCCGCCGGACACGACCTGAGCTAGAGATGAGCAGGCGCGTCGCATCGCTCTTCCTGATCGGCGTGCTGCTGGTCCCTCCTCCGGCGGCCGCGTGGCCCCCCGATACCGGTCGAGTCCTTCGCTACGTCTCCAGCCGCTCCGGTTCGGTCTCTTTCATGGTGATCGGCCCCGGGGGTCGGCGCTTCGCACATCGGCGGTTCAGGGAAGTGCCGGCCGCCAGCGTGATCAAAGTGATGTTCATGGTCGCCTACCTGCGACAGGGATCGGTCAGGGACCGCAAGTTGCGCGAGACCGATACGGACCTCCTGGCGCCGATGATCAGGCGCTCGGACAACGACGCGGCGACCAGGATCGCCGACATGCTGGGAGCGCGTCCCATCAACCGGCTGGCGCGGCGAGCGGACATGAAGCATTTCCGGTACACGCGTCCGTGGGGTCTCTCGATCGTCACGGCGGCGGAGCAGGCTCGGTTCATGTACCGGCTGGAGAGCTACATCCCCGACCGGCACGAGGCCTATGCGCGGTACCTCCTCTCGCACATCGTGAGGAGGCAGCGCTGGGGGATCGGCGAGCTGAAGCATCCGAACTGGCGTTTCTTCTTCAAAGGTGGATGGGGATCGGGAACGGGCGCCGTGTGTCACCAGGTTGCGTTCCTGGAGAGAGAGGGAATGAGGATCGCCGTCGCGGTGATGGTCACCGACAGCCCGAGCCACGAATACGCCAAAGAGACCTTGCGGGGAGTCTTCGCCCGGCTCCTGTCGGAGCTGCCCAAGCCCGCCGACTAGACCCGCAGGTTTCGCGCTTGCGTCCTTCCCTACGCTGGCGTAACCTACGGCGACGTAGCTGTAAGCGAAGCCCCAGCAGGGAGGTCGCCATGAGTCGTAGCGCCGCCGACGCCGTCACCACCCCGCCCGTTCGAGGCACCGTCATCCTGGAGCCGGGCAACGTTCGGTTGCAGCGGGCGGTGATCCTCGTCCTCACGCTTGGTCCCTTCGCCGGATTGATCGCGGCGATCGCCTCGCTGTGGGGCCGGGGGATCGGCGCGGGCGACGTCTCCCTCCTTGCGACTACGTACGTCTTCTTCGCCCTCGGGATCACGGTCGGCTATCACCGACTGCTGACCCATCGCAGCTTCGAGGCCCCTTCCTGGCTCCGGGTCGTCTTCGCGGTACTGGGATCGATGGCGATCGAGGGATCGGTTATCGGCTGGGTCGCCGATCACCGCCGTCACCACGCCTACGCGGACAAGGAGGGGGACCCTCATTCCCCGCACCTGCAGGAACGAGAAGGACTCGTCGGGACAGTGAAGGGACTGTGGCACGCCCACGTCGGGTGGATGCTCGCGGAGGAGAGGACGGAACTCCAGCGCTGGGCCCCCGATCTTCTGAAGGACCCTGCGATGCGGCGGGTCGATCGCTTGTTTCCGGTCCTCGCGCTGTTCTCGCTGCTACTTCCGGCCGTAGTGGGCTTCGCGCTCACGTCGTCGTGGTCGGGAGCCCTGAGCGCATTCCTCTGGGGTGGGCTCGTGAGGGTGTTCGTGCTGCACCACGTCACGTGGAGCGTGAACTCGATCTGCCATTACTTCGGAACGCGCCCGTTCGAGACTACCGATCTCAGTACGAACAACTGGCCCCTCGCCCTTCTGTCGCTCGGAGAGTCGTGGCACAACAACCACCACGCGTTCCCAACATCGGCGATACACGGAGTGGGGAGGTTCCAGCTCGACCTGAGCGGGGCGGTGATCGTCGGGCTCGAGCGAGCGGGCATCGCGCGCAACGTCAGGCGTCCGAGCGACAAGCAGCTCGCAGGCAAGAAGTCGTAGTGACCGGCCCTCCTATGCTGGAGGCCATGGAGGCAGAGGGAGTGCGCCGGGTTCGGATGACCGGGCGCGAGCGGAGGGAGCAGCTCCTAGAGATCGGGCGCGAGGTGTTCGCCGAGAGAGGGTTCGAAGCCGCCTCGATCGAGGACATCGCGCAGCGGGCGGACATCTCGAAGCCGGTCGTCTACGAGCACTTTGGCGGGAAAGAGGGCCTCTATGCGGTCGTGGTGGACCGCGAGATGCGCAAGCTCCTCGATCGGATCACGGACGCACTCGGCGCGGAGCACCCCCGGGCGATGCTCGAGCAAGCGGCGCGCGCGTTCCTCTCGTACGTCGAGGAGGAGCCGGACGGGTTTCGCACACTGGTGCGCGACGCACCTGCCATCACCACGGCCGGCAGCTTCGGCAGTCTCATCGGCGACATCGCGGCTCAGGTCGAGTACGTGCTCGTTGAGGAGTTCAAACGCAGGGGATTCGATCCCAAGCTGGCGCCGCTCTATTCGCGCGCGCTAGTAGGCATGGTGGCGCTGGTGGGGCAGTGGTGGCTCGATTCGAAGAAACCGAAGAGAGACGTGGTCATCGCTCACCTCGTGAACCTCGCCTGGAACGGGCTGAGTAACCTGGAGCCCGAGCCGGCCGTCTCGAAGGCGAACCCAGGGCGTCCCTAGCGCGAGGTCCCCTCCGCCCGTGGACGCGTGGAGAAAGGAGACCTCCATGTCGGAGCAGTCGCTGGACATCGCGGGAGTGCTCCTGATCACGGTACCGACGATCGAGTTCGGCGGCGTCTCCCTCCTCGGCTTCATACGCAGGCGGACGCCCGGTTACCTGGACAATCCCGTGCGCCAGGACCTGTTCCGCGCAGGCCACGCTCACGCCGGCGTGCTCGTGATCCTGGCGCTGCTGGGCCTGCTGTACGTCGATCAGGCGGACCTTGGGTCCGGCGTCAAGGACCTCGTTCGGACGTGTTTGGTCGCCGCCCCGATCCTCATCCCCGCCGGGATGTTCTTCTCCGTCGCGTCGCCGCGCGCAACCAGCCCCAACAGGCTGATCGCGCTGGTCTATGTGGGCGCAGCCGCGCTGGCCGTCGGAGCGGTGACCCTGGGAGTGGGCCTGCTCCGCTAACGATCAACCGCCGAGGCGCGCCTTCAGCACTATCGACATGCCGATCCGGTCACGCTCGGCGGGCGGCATCAGCCTTAGTATCAGCGCTATGAGATCGTCCGTGAACAGCGGATACATCTCCGCATCCTCGAGCCCGAAGGGATTCCGCTCGGCGACGGAGATGCCGGTGAAGCCCACCCTCTCCAGTTTCTCGACGAAGTCACGCTCCGCCATGGCGCCGGACACTCAGCCGGCCCACGCGGCCGGATGCGTGAGGATCTCCGGGGGGAGGTCCCGCTCGTTGATCGTGATATCCGAGACGCAGAAGCCGCCTCCTGCTCGCAGCACCCGGGCGCACTCTGACAGGACCCTCATCTTGCGAGGCGAGAGACTGATCACCCCATTCGAGATCACGTAGTCGACGCTGTTGTCGGGAAGGGGGATGGCTTCCATCTCTCCATGAAGCGTCTCGACGTTGTCCAGGCCCACCTCGAGCGCCGCG
Organism: Actinomycetota bacterium; assembly: GCA_050694075.1. GTDB lineage: Bacteria > Actinomycetota > CADDZG01 > CADDZG01 > WHSQ01 > JBOGWZ01. Next base: position 5,028 of record JBOGWZ010000095.1, read on the forward strand.
GCCTGGGTTCTCTCGAGCATCTCGGGAAGGAAGTCGAGCCCGATCACGCGGCCCGTCGGACCGGTGTTGAACGCGGCAAGGATGCTGTCGATGCCTCCGCCGCACCCAAGATCCAGCACCACGTCCCCCGGTTCGATCTCTGCATGCACCAAGTGGTTGCCGACCCCGAGGGCGCGCTGGACGGCGGCGCGCGGCAGGTGGGCAAGCTGTTCTTCCGTGTAGAGCTTGCGCGCCACCGCGCTCGTTTCGGAGTCGATGTTCGAGTAGGCGGCCCGGACGAGTTCCTTGATCTCGTCCGAGTGCATCAGATCCTCCGTCATCGCGTCCTAGAGTCCCTGCAGATAGCCGACCAGACGTGCGCGCACGTCCTCGGGTAGATCCTGGGACGAGTGGTCGGTCAAGAACTTGCGAAGTTCCTCGGCGAACTCCACCTCGCCACAGCATCTCCGACAGACGCTGAGGTGTTCCTCGATCGCCTCCCTCTGCGAGGCCTCGACGGAACCGTCGAGGTACTCCCACAGCTGCTTCACGGCGTCAGAGCAGGTGATCATCGCGAACCTTCCTTAAGGAGACCGTTCTCTACGGCGTATTCCCACATGCGCTTCTCGAACAGCTTTCGTCCACGGTGAAGCCTCGCCAAAACGGTACCCAAGGGCACCTCGAGCACCCCGGCCACCTCCTTCGTGGCGAAGCCGTCCATGTGCACGAGCACGAGCGGGACGCGATAGATCTCCGGAAGGCCGAGGAGCACCTCCTTGACGTCCTCTCTGCCGAACTGCTGCAGGAAGTCGAGGTGCAACGAGTCCGAGTAAGGGAACGGGTCGACGTCCGCGATCTTGCGGTAGAGCGAGAATTCCTCGATGTCGTCGATGTTGACGTCCTGTTGCCGGCGCGCCCGCGCTCTTCCTCGATCCCGGCAGCAGTTGACGAGAATGGCGACCATCCAGGCGGGGCCCGACGTCTCCGTCTCGAGCTGGTCGT
>JBOGWZ010000096.1:0-5994 GCA_050694075.1 Actinomycetota bacterium
TCGCCCGATACGAGGAGGCCGAGCGCGGTACTCGGGCCAAACCCTCGCGCCAACGGTGACCCAGGAACCCTTCCGGTTCTGCCCCATGTGCGGTGCCGACCTGCCCGCACCGGGCGGTGACGGGGGCACTCGCTGCCCGAGCTGCGGGAGGACGTGGTACCGGAATCCGGCACCAACGGTGGGGGTGGTGCTGGTGCGAGACGGACGCGCGCTCGTCACGGTGCGCGCCGGAGAGCCCGAGAGGGGCCGGATAGACGTCCCGGGGGGTTTTCTTACTCCCGAAGAAGATGCGCTTGATGGGCTCCGTCGTGAGGTGCGAGAGGAGCTGGGAGTGGAGATCGAGGTCTCGGAGGAGGACTGCATATCGCTGGCTACGCATCGTTACGGGGACGACGGGATCGCAGTCCTGGCGATCGGTTTCGTCGGAGGGATCGTGGAGGGAGATCCCCAACCCAATGACGATGTCGCCGGAGTGAAGTGGGTGACCGTAGACGAACTGGACGAACTAGATTTCGCCTGGCCGCACGACCGCGAACTGGTAAGGAGGGCCCTTGAACGTCGGCAACGTTGAGCTCGAGGACGTTGATGCAGGGCGGCTTCTGGGAGTGGCGCGGATAGCCGTCGGAGCGATCATGCTCGTCGCGCCGAGATTCGGAGCGCGGCTCTGGACCGGTGAGCGCGATCCGTCGGCGACGACGGTGCTAGCCGCGCGAGGCATGGGTGGGCGCGATCTCGCGCTCGGGATCGGGCTCGTGAGCGCGCTCGAGAAGGGAACTCCGGCACGCGGCTGGCTCGAAGCGGGTGTCCTGGCCGACGCCTCCGATACGTTCGGCGCGCTCGTGTCCTCGGGAGAACTGCCCCTCCTGCGCCGGCTCGCAACCCTGACAACGGCCGGAGCAGCCGTATGGCTCGGGCTCCGACTAGCGGCTTCTATCGACGATTAGCCGGGTAGTCGCTGCAGCCGGGCCTCGAGGTGCTCCTGCAGCGGGTGATCGCCGTATGCCATCGCGACCGAGTACGAGAGGACGTCCCCGTCGACCTCGAGCGTCCGCGTCATCGCCTCGATGGGCTTCGCCGTGCCCGTCGAGTCCACCGAGCGACTGCGCATCTCGATGCGCGTGCCGTCGATCCTTCCCTCCTCGATCTCTACCGCTCCGAAAGTGTGCGCGAGCACGAGCTCGATGCTTCCGTCGGCTTGGGGACGAAAGAATCCAGTCTCCGAATGCATCGGCGCTCCGTCCTCGATCGCCCACGTCCGCTGCCAGTAGAGAAGAACCGGGCGACCGAAGTGCGAGAACGTGACCTCCTCGCCGTAGGAGAACGGCTCGATCGTCGGATACCGACCTTTGCCTTCACCGCGCCACGTCCCGAGCAGGAACGCGATGGGCTCCAGTCCTTTGTGGAGCGGCGGCTCACGGGTCATACGTAGATCATCTCACCGGCCCTATGCGTTTACGCTTTTGGCATCGTGTCGGCCTGGCCCTTCTCCGAAGAGCACGAGCAGCTCCGAGCGACGATCCGTTCGTTCGTCGAGAACGAGCTCGCGCCGTATGCCCAAGAGTGGGAGGAGAAGTACGACTTCCCCGATCGGGTTTTTCGCCGCATGGGCGAACTCGGTTTTCTGGGTCTGAGCTATCCGGAGGAGTACGGGGGCGGAGGAGGTGACTACCTCTGCAACATCGTGCTCGCGGAGGAGATGACGCGCTGCGGTTCGGGGGGCGTGGCCATGGCGGTCGCGGTGCAGACGGACATGGCCGTGCCGCCCGTCTACAAGTTCGGCACAGAGGACCAGAAGCGGCGCTACCTCGTGCCGGCGATCAAGGGCGAGAAGATCTTCTGCCTGGGGATCTCCGAACCCGACGCAGGCTCGGATGTCGCCGGCATCAAGACGACCGCCAAGAAGGTCGATGGCGGCTGGGTCGTCAACGGGCGCAAGATCTTCATCACCAACGGCCGGCGCGCCGATTCGATGACTCTGGTGGCAAAGACCGACTCCGATAAGGGGCACCAAGGCATCTCGCTGTTCCTCGCGGACACCGAAACCGACGGCTTCGAAGTGGCGAGAACACTCGACAAGCTCGGCATGCACACGTCAGACACGGCCGAGATCACCTTCACGGACATGTTCCTTTCCGATGACGCGCTTCTGGGCAACGAGGGCGAAGGCTTCTACAACATCTCGTGGGAGCTCCAGGGCGAGAGACTGATCGGAGCTGCGGGGTCGATAGCCGGGGCGCGTCGCGGGCTGGAGGCCGCGATCGCTTATTCGCTGCAGCGCGAGACCTTCGGCAAGCCGATCGGCAAGCACCAGGCGATCCGGCACCGCCTCGCGGACCTCGCGACCGAGATCGAGGCGACACAGCAGCTCGTCTACGAGGCCGCGGTCAAAGTCAATCTGGGTGAGTACCCGGTTCGGGAGATCTCGATGGCGAAGCTGCTCACCGGGGAGGTCGCGTGGAGGACGGCCGACACCGTGATGCAGATTTTCGGAGGGTACGGGTATTCGATGGAGTTCCCCGTCCAGCGAGGCTGGCGGGACGCTCGCCTGATACGCATAGGTGGGGGAACCGACGAGATCATGCGCGACGTGATCGGCAGGATGGAGGGCCTATGAGATCGCTGCTCGGCTCGACGCGTCGCCTCCTCGCTCGGTCCTCGGAACCTCCGACGCCGAAGGCGTCGTTGGCTCCTGCGGAGGCTTCGTCGGCGAGCGTCGGCCTGCGCGGCTCAGGCAGTAAAGGAACGGGGACATGAGTTTCCTTCCGGACGATCTATTCCAGCCGGAGCACGAGGAGCTCCGGCGTTCCGTGCGGTCGTTCGTCGAACGCGAGCTGCTCCCACATGCCGCCGAGTGGGAGGCACAGGAGGCGTTCCCGAAGGAAGTCATGCGCCGAGTGGGAGAGCTCGGCTACTACGGGATGAAATATCCCCCGGAGGTCGGTGGCTCCGGTCCCGACTTCGTGGCCGACGCGGTCGTGACCGAGGAGTTCACCGGATGCGCGTCCGGAGGGGTCGCCGCGTGCCTCGGCGCTCACAAGGACCTCGCGACGCTGTATGTCTACAACTTCGGAAGCCCCGAGCAGCACAAGCGCTGGCTCAAGCCGGCGCTCGAGGGAGAGCTCGTCGGCGCGCTCGCCGTCACCGAGCCCGACGCCGGCTCAGATGTGGCCTCGATCCGAACGGGCGTTCGCCGCGACGGGGACGATTGGATCATCAGGGGTTCCAAGGTTTTCATCACGAACGGGTCATGGGCCGACTTCGTCGTGGTTGCCGCAAAGACCGATCCCGACGCCGGTCACGAGGGCATCACCTTGTTTCTCGTGGAATCTGGCGCCGAGGGATTCACGCAGCGACGGATGCGCATGCTCGGATGGCGTCCCGGGCAGACCGGTGAGCTCACCTTCGACGACGTGCGCGTGGCCGACTCTCAGCGCATCGGAGAGGCCGGCAAGGGCTTCTTCTACATCATGCAGAACTTCGCGTGGGAGCGACTCGTCATGGCCCTGGGCGCGGTCGCCGGCGCGCAGCGCACCTACGAGCTCGCCAAAGCTTACGCGCTGAACCGCAAAGCCTTCCAGAGGCCGGTCGGAAAGTTCCAGGTATGGCGTCACCGCTTCGCCGACATGGCAACCAAGATCGAGGCGGCGCGCGCCCTCACCTACAACGGCTTGCGCAAGGTCGCCAACGGGGAGCAGCCGATCAGGGAGGTCGCGATGGCGAAACTGTACGCGACCGAGCTTGCCTTCAAGGTGGCCGACGAATGTGTGCAGATCCACGGGGGTTACGGCTACGTCACCGAGTTCCCGGCTGAGCGCATCCTGCGTGACGCGCGTCTCGGCCCGATCGGTGGGGGCACGTCCGAGATCATGAGGGAGATCATCGGCAAGACCTATGGCCTCTAGCTGAGTTGCATCTCAGCGACCTATAGCGTCGCTCACGTCCAAGTGGGCGGAGGTGACGCGAACGAGGTTGGCCAGCTCCTTGCCGAGCGACGCCACTCCCTCTTCCGTCTCGACCGTCATCGGGCCCTCCATGGGGGCGACGTCCTTGATCGCGATTCGCACTCCGGGGCGGATTCCGATCTGGTCCAGATAGGGGAGGACACCCTCCTTTAGTTCCGATACCTGAGCCACCATTCCCGTCTCGCCGGCATCGAGCTCCACGAGCCTGCGCATCTCGCGCAGGTCGACCGGACAGATCGGATGCCCGTGCGGGCAGTAGTCGGGGTAGTCGAGGGCCTTGGCCATGGCCTCCTCTACGCGCGCCGAGATGGCGTGCTCGAGCTTGTGCGCCTCGCCGTGAACTTCGTGCCACGCCATCTGCAGCCGGTTGACCAGCAGGCACTCGACCAGCCGGTGCCGCCTGAGCATCGTGTGAGCGAGTCTCCGGCCCTCGGGGGTAAGAAGGATCGTGCCACCCTTCTCTCTCGTGAGGTACCCCTCTGAGGCCAGGCGCTTCAGCATCTCCGATGCGGAGGGAAGCGACACCTCGAGGATCGCCGCGACCACGGTCGCGGTGATGCGCTCCCCGTCCTCCTCCAGGCGTTTTATCTCCTCCAGGTAGTCCTCAACACCTCGCATCGGTCCAGTTTATCGGGCGTTGACCAGGACTTTCATTCCCAAAGAGGGATTTGTCCATTGGTTGCGAATCGGTAGGTGTGCTACGGTCCGTCGCCGTGTCAGGAGGGCCTCGGTCTCGGGCGGCCCGCATAGGGGTTGCCGGAGCCCTCCTCGCAGTTAGCTCCGTGCCCATGATCGCGGGCAGGGCCGCGGGCGAGGAGTCTTTGTCGGATATGCGGGCCAGGATGGCAACCATCCAGGCCCAGCTCGACGCGGCTGCGGACAAGATCGAGGAGCTGCGAACCGACCAGGAAAACATCACCCAGGACATCCGCTCCGCCGAGGACCGGATCGAGGTCCTGGAGGCGAGTGACGCGAAGCTCGAGAAGGAAGTCGTGAGGAGAGCTCGCCTTCTCTACCGCAGCGGGGGGACGCAGATGGTGGAACTGCTGTTCGGTTCCGAGGATCTGTCGGAGCTCGCCGAGCGCGCGGAGCTCTTGTCCCATGTCTCGCTCGAGGACGCGTCTGTGTTCGTTGAGCTCGCGCGCTCCAAAGCCGAGCAGCAGAGACTTACCGAAGTGCTCCAAGACCGGCGCGCCGAGCTCGCGGCCAAGACCGGTGCTCTTCGTGACGAGGTCCAGGCGCTGCAAGCGAAGTTCAACGAGTACGCAAGCGAGTACGACGATCTGAAAGACGAGTTGGCCGCGGCGGCGGCCCCGGCGTCGCCGGCGACGGCATTCGCGATCAAGGTTTCTGGCGCGATGGCCTGTCCCGTGGCAGGGCCCGTCTCGTTCACGGACACGTGGGGCGCGCCTCGAAGCGGGCACACGCACCAGGGCGTGGACATGATGGCTGCGTACGGAACGCCGATCGTTGCGATCGTGTCGGGGACGATCACCTACTCGGGCTATGGCAGTAGCTCGGGTTACTGGTTGATCCTGTCGGGCGACGATGGCAACGGCTACTGGTATATGCACAATCAGGAGAATCTCGTTACCGGCGGTCATGTCTCTGTCGGGCAGCAGATCGCCACGGTCGGGGACACGGGAAACGCGGCGGGAACGCCGCACCTCCATTTCGAGTTCCACCCCGGCGGCGGAGCGGCGGTGAACCCGACCCCGCTCGTCGCCTCGATCTGCTGAGTGGATCCACTCATCATCACGGTCGCGGGCGTGGGCGCCGAGCTGACCCGCGACCAGCAACCGAGCCTTCCGATCTCCGCGCAGGAGATAGGAGCCGACGCCGAACGCTGCCGCGCGGCGGGAGCGTCCATCTACCATCTGCATGTGAGGGACGAGCAGGGACTCCCCACGATGGACGTCGAGACGTATCGCGCTGCCCACGACGCGATCCGCGCCCGTACCGATCTGATCGTCCAGTTCTCGAGCGGCGGAGCGGTGTCGGATACCGCGGACGCTCGCATCGCGCCACTGGA
>JBOGWZ010000097.1:0-5991 GCA_050694075.1 Actinomycetota bacterium
GCCGTCAGCCGCCGCCGCGCCGCGGCGGCGAGTGCGCCATCGTCCGTCGCTCCGAGCTCGGCGCGGTAGCGACAGGCCTGCTCGAGGTGGTAGCCGAGGACTTCGTCCAGCTCGACGAGGTCGGCGCCGTGCTCCTCGAGCCAGGCGGCGAAGCGCTCGTGGAGCTCTGCCCGCACCGCCTTCGGGAGCGCGTCGTAGGCGGCGTCGCGGATCAGGAGGTGGCGGAAGCGGAAACCGTCCTCGCCCGCGAGCTGCGGCTTGTTCGGCCTGATCAGCTCCTTGCGGACGAGCGCGGCAAGGCGCGGCGTCACTTGGGTCTCGTCTGGTGCGAGCGCCTGCACGGCGCCCCGGTGGAAGATCTCGCCCTCGATCGCGCCCCGTTCGAGCACGCTCCGCTCGGCAGCCTCAAGCTGATCCAGGCGCGCCGCGAGCAGCGCCTGCAGCGTGGGCGGGACAGCCACCTCGCCCTCCGCATCGCCGGCCATCGCCAGCATCTCCTCGATGAACAGCGGGTTGCCGCCCGCCGCCCGAGTGATTCTCTCGCGCAGCTTCCCGGGGATCCGCTCGGGGATGAGCTCGGCCACGTCTTCATCGCCCAGGGGCTCAACCCGAAGCGTCACCGGCCAGCCGGAGCGACGGTCGACCAGCTCCGGCCGCGCGACACAGAGGAGCAGGATCGCTGCACCCGAGGCAAGGAGTGCGACGTGCTCGATCAGGTCAAGGAATGTCTCCTCGCCCCATTGGATGTCTTCGAAGAAGACTACGAGCGGCCGCTCCATCGCAGCTTGATCCAGTGTCTTGCGGAAAGCCCAAGCGATCTCCTCCGCCGAGGTCACCGACTTCGTCTCGCCCAGGAGCGATTGGATCGCCGTCGCGGCGGACTCGTCCGAGGGCAGCAGGTCGAGCTGCTTCAGCACCTCGACGACCGGCGAATACGTGATCCCCTCGCCGTAGGGGAGGCAGCGGCCGCGGACGACCGTCGCCTCGATCGAAGCAAGAACCTCCGCGACAAGCCGAGACTTGCCGACCCCGGCAGCGCCGACGAGAGTGACCAGCTCGCAGCGCTGCTCACCCTGTGCGCGCGCCCATGCTTCTCGGACGATCGCGAGCTCGCGCTCGCGTCCCACGAACGGCGTCCCGTGTGTCCGCTCAGGCGCGTCGCGTACGCGCAGGAGCCGGTACGCGGGCACGGGCTCGGCCTTGCCCTTCAGCTCGAGTGGCGCGACCGGCTCGACCTCGGCTGCGTCCCGGACGAGCGCGAGCGTCGATCCTCCGACCAGCACCTCGCCCGGCTGGGCGGCCTGCTCGAGCCGCGCCGCCACGTTCACCGCGTCGCCGGTTGCCAACCGCTCCTCGGTCCCCGTCACCACCTCGCCCGTCATGACGCCGATCCGTCCCTGCAGCCGAAGCTCGGGGAGCGCGTCCCGCATCTCGACCGCAGAACGCAGCGCGCGGAGGGCGTCGTCCTCGTGCAGCACCGGCACGCCGAACACGGCCATCACCGCGTCGCCGATGAACTTCTCCACGCTGCCGCCATGCCACTCGACGATCCCCTTCATCCGCTCGAAGTAGCGGGCGAGGAGCGCACGCAGCCGTTCAGGATCGAGCGTCTCGCCGAGGGCGGTCGAGCCGGCGAGGTCGCAGAAGAGAACCGTCACCGTCTTGCGCTGCTCCTTCGCTCGCGCAGGCTGAGCCGTGAACGAGAAGCCGCACTCCTCGCAGAACTTCGCGCCCTCGCGGTTGTCGTGCCCACAGCTCGCGCAAACCGGCACGCTACGAGGCTAGATCGCATCCCCACCTGCGGCAACCGCGGCCGCGGAGGGCCGAAGCGGTTCGCCCGCCTGTGCGCAGGGATCCCGGGTAAACCGGGGAGGTCGGAGATCATCCCGACCTAACGTGACCTCACACTCAAGGTTGGCGCAACGCCAAGGTAAGTGGGCGGTACTGGGCTCGAACCAGTGACCCCCAGCTTGTCGACTCGGAGCGGCGTTCGCTTCAGTTCGCCGGGGTTCGCTCACGGCGCATGGTTCGGAGGAATCCCAAAGACAGCGAACGCTCCAGCGAACGCGAACGAACGCCGAGCGTTGCCATTGTTGCCACGCTAGGGGTCCCACGAGGGAATCGAACCCGTGTCCGAAGTCGCCCACAGCACCTGGCCGGGCCTCGATCAGACAGCATGCCGCCGGTGACTTCGCAGGCCGTAGCCGGATTCGCGGCAGCCGGCTTCGAGCCGGTTCGAGAGGAGTTCGAGCGCAAACTCGCCGAGCGCGGCGAGATCGGCGCGTCCTTCGCGGTAGTGCGCGACGGTGAGGTCGTCGTCGACCTCTGGGGCGGGATCGCCGACAAGGCCACCGAGCAGCGTTGGCACGAGGACACGCTCCAGGTCGTCTTCTCGGGGACAAAAGGGTTCGTCGCCGTCTGTCTCCTTCTCCTGGTCGAACGCGAACTCCTAGAGCTCGAAGCACCCGTGTCGCGCTACTGGCCCCGGTTCGCCAAGGACGAGATCCGTGTTCGAGATGTCGTTGCGCACACGGCCAGGCTTCCCGGCATCGACGAGCCGCTCACCTTGGAGGAAGCACTCGCGGGCGCCCGCCCGGTCGAGCTGCTCGAGACACAGCGTCCGAGCAACGATCCGAGGGCCGAGCTGTGCTACCACGCCCTGACCTATGGCTGGCTCTGCGGAGAGCTCGTCTGCCGCGCGGACGGGCGCACGGTCGGCCGCTTTTTCGCCGAGGAGATCGCCGAGCCGCTTGGACTTGAGGTCTGGATCGGACTCCCGCCCGAACACGAGCATCGCGTGTCAACACTCGCGCTTGCATCTGACTGGCCGAACAGCCCGCACCTCAGAGAGGAGACCTTCGCCGACGATCCGTTCGTCGGCTCGATCTGGGGGAACCCGCCGTTCTTTTCTCGCGTGAGCTTTCCGTGCAACCGGCCGGCCTTTCATCAGGCCGAGGTTCCAGCTGTCGGTGGGATCGGCACGGCCCGCTCGATCGCTCGTCTATATGAAGGGCTCGGCAGGATCCTCAGCGCCGAGACGCTCCAGCTCGGACGGACGACCCTCTCCGAGGGATGGGACTCAGCCCATGCTGGACCCGTCCGCTACGGAGTTGGCTTCCAGCTCCAGACCGAGACCATGCGCTTCGGCCCGGTGCCGGATGCCTTCGGCCACGATGGCGCGGGCGGCTCAGTTCACGGCGCCTGGCCCAACCAGGGTCTCGGCTTCTCCTACGCGATGAACCTGCTGCGAGACGACGCGCAGGACCGGCGGTCACTGGCGCTTCTCGAGGCGCTCTATTCCTCGCTGTAGGCGATCGTCGTGAAGAGGGTGTAGCCGCCCGCGGTCGTGTCGAGGCGTGAATGCTGGAGGACGATCGGGACGTCGCTTTCGACGGCGTAGGCGAAGGGTGTGCCGCGTGGGAGCTCTGCTCCGAGCTCGTCGGTTCGGTCGAGGCGCACGTGCCGCGTGCGCCTCGCGCCGAGTGACAGGATCACGTCCGCGATCGGCTCGCGATCCTCGAAGTAGAACGTGAAAGCAACGGCGGCGTCCTCATCCGACACGTTGAGAAGGCAGGCAGCCTCATGGCTCTCGAGGCCGTGCGACGACTCCGCCGGCAGATAGGCGTCCGGCACGAACCAGCGTCGCTTGCCTGCCGCTTTCACTTTGACATCATCCGAAACGGTGGAGGGGCGGGAGCGATTTCGCCCCCGCCCCTCCCCAGCCCATCGACCGGAAGTCGATGAATGCCCGTCACTGCTCGACGTTGGTCTCGTCGTAGACGGTGAACGGGCCCATGAGGACACGAAGCCCGTTGTCACGGGTCGGGTCCTTCTCGATCGTGTACTCGCCCAGCCGACCGGCCTCGAACTGGACGCCCTCTTCGGCCTCGATCTGGCCGGTGGCGATCCCGTAGGCCGTGTAGTACGCCAGGTAACCGAGGTCGACGAAGCTCCAGAGGGCGAACTGCGGGGCGCACCCGCTCAGGGTGTACTCCACCATCTCCTCGGGGAGCCCGAGCCCGGAGACCTTGACCTTGTCGCACAGGCCCTCGTCCGTCATCGCCTTTCCGGCCGCGGCGATGCCGACGGTCGTCGGGGCCATGATCAGCATGAGGTTCGGGTGCTTGTCGACCAGGCCGAGGGCCTCGTCGTACGACTTCTCGGAATCGTCGTCGCCGTACACGGTGTCGACGAGTTCGAGGTTCGCGTACTTGGGATCCTGGAGTGCCTCCTCCATCGCAGCGATCCACGCGTTCTGGTTCGCCGCGTCTGCAGAGGCCGACAGGATGGCGAACTCGCCGCCTTCCTCACCGAGGATCTCGAGGGCCATGTCGGCCATGACCACGCCGGTCTCGTCGAAGTCGACCTGCGCGATGAAGACGCTCTCACCCTCGCCCGACGGGATCGGCGAGTCCCAGGAAACGACCGTCACACCTGCATCGGCCGCCTGCTGAACCGACGGCTCGATCTGGTCGCCTGCGCAGTTCGAGATCATGATCGCGTTGCGACCCTGTGTCGTGGCGTTGGTTACCACGTCGAGCTGACCGGAGACGCACTCAGCGGGGGAGGCGGGACCGAGGTACTCAGCCGTATCGGCCTGGAGTTCTCCCGCGGCTTCCTGTGCCCCCTGGTTTGCCTGGTCGAAGACCGAGACACCAGTCTGCTTCGGCAGGAGGACCGACGAGAAGTCCTGCCCCGGCTCGAAGGTGACCACACCGCCTTCATCTCCACCTCCGCCCGTGTCAGCGGACGCGGTGTCGTGCGGCGCACCCTCCTCGTCCCCATCGTCGTCCCCTCCGCAGGCAGCGGCAGCGAGGACGAGCACGACCACAAGGGCCGCAAGCATCCAGACGACGCTCCGCCGTTCCTCACCGTCGCCCCTCTTCTTGGGTAGCGACAACTTTCGGTTCATTCAGTTCTCCTCTCTCAATTTTGTGCAGGACGCAGATCCGGTTCCTGTTGCGGGCGTATCACCTCCCTTGTGGCGACCACTGGCGGCAGGTGGCGACCCCTGACCGGGTCCAGGTACGCGCCGGCGCGCCGCGAGGCGTCCGACGAGGTTCGGGACGAGCACCGAGAGAATCAGCAGGGCTCCGATGACCCCGCGCTGTGTGTTCTGGTCGTAGTTCGCAAGGCCCATGCCGTTGCGAATGTTGAGCACGATAAGGATCGCCAGCGCGACCCCGACGATCGTCCCGGAGCCGCCGAAGATGCTGACGCCGCCGAGGAGGACCATCGTGATGATGTCCAGCTCGAAACCCGTGGCGAGGTCGCCGCGGATGGTCCCGAGTCGTGCGGCGAAGAGCACTCCCGCGATCCCGGCGACCGTGCCGGACGCGGTCATGATGATGAGCTTGTCGCGGGCGACGTTGATGCCCGAGTAGCGAGCGACGTTGGCGTTGTTGCCGATTACGTAGACGCCCCGGCCGAACGCCGTCTTGTGCAGGATGATCCCGGCGACAACGATCGCAACGAGGAAGAGGACGAAGGCCAGCGAGACGCGGCCGACGAGCGGGTCCTGGCCAATACGGTCGAACCACTCGGGGAAGTCTCCGATCGCGTTGTCCTCGACGATGATGCGCCCCGCGCCCCGGAAGCCGATCAGCCCCGCGAGCGTGACAACGAGCGAGGGCAGTCCCATGAACGCGACGAACGACCCTTGAAGGAGGCCGGCGGCGGTCCCTGCGAGGATCGCGATCAGCACGGCCACCTCGAACGGAACGCCACCCGCGTCGTGCAACCCGGCAAGGACACCCGCGCTGAAGGCCATGACCGAGGCGACCGAGAGGTCGATCTCGCCGTTGATGATCACGAAGGTCATGACCACGACGACGATGAGCTTCTCGATGGAGAGCTGGAACATATTCACGAAGTTCTGCTCTCCGAGGTAGAAGGGCGAGAGCGAGATGTTCACGAGGAAGACGGCGACGAGGATCGCGGAGAGGAAGAGTTCCCAGCGCCACCGGAGAAGGCGGTCACGCATCGGACCCC
>JBOGWZ010000098.1:0-5989 GCA_050694075.1 Actinomycetota bacterium
ACCGGCTGGTTGCGATCTCCGTCGGCCACCCGCGGAGCTTCGTGCGGGCGCTGGCCCGCCAGGCATGGAGATCGTGGTACGCCGCGTTCTTCCAGCTCCCCCGCCTTCCGGAGGCGGTGATTCGCGCACGCGACTGGTCAGTGTTCCGGAGGTTGTTCGGCGGCTCGCGAGACTTCGAGCGCTACTTGACGGAGCTCTCGAGGCCGGGGGCGCTCACGGCCGGGCTCAACTGGTATCGCGCCAACGGCCGGCCCGACCGGCTGATGCGCTATCCGCCGGTGGCGGGACCCGTGCTCGGTATCTGGGGACGCAGGGATTGGGCGCTGGGCGAGCGCCAGATGACCGGCTCGGAGCGCTACGTGCGCGAGGGCTGGCGCTACGAGCGACTCGACGGGGGACACTGGCTGCCACTGTCACGCCCCGACGAGGTCAGTCGCTTGCTGATCGACTTCCTGTCGGGAGAGGGGTGACGCCTAGCTGGCGGCTCGGACCTCCGAGGCGACCAGGGGGCGCAGGTACTCGCCCGTGTAGCTTCCCGGCGTGGCGGCGACCTCCTCCGGGCTTCCCGCAGCCACGACCTCGCCTCCCGCCCCGCCACCTCCGGGACCGAGATCGACGATGTGGTCGGCCGTCTTGATCACCTCGAGGTTGTGCTCGATCACGACGACCGTGTTGCCCTGGTCCACGAGCCGGTGCAGCACGTTCAGCAGCTTCAAGACATCGTCGAAGTGCAGCCCCGTAGTCGGCTCGTCGAGGATGTATAGCGTGCGTCCCGTCGACCGCTTCGCCAGCTCGGACGCGAGCTTCACGCGCTGAGCCTCTCCGCCCGACAGCGTCGGCGCCGGCTGCCCCATCTTGATGTAGCCCAGACCGACGTCTCGCAGGGTAACGAGGTGACGTGCGATGGGGGGGATCGCCGCGAAGAACTCGCACGCCTCATCCACGCTCATCTCGAGCACCTCGTTGATGTTCTTGCCCTTGTACCGAACCTGCAGCGTCTCCCGGTTGTAGCGCTTCCCCTTGCATACCTCGCAAGGCACGTAGACGTCGGGGAGGAAATGCATCTCGATCTTGATCGTTCCGTCCCCGGCGCAGGCCTCACACCGCCCGCCGCGAACGTTGAACGAGAACCGGCCCGGCGCATAGCCGCGCCTGCGCGCGTCCGGGGTCTTGGCGAACAGCTTACGGACGTGGTCGAAGACGCCCGTGTACGTCGCCGGGTTGCTGCGAGGCGTGCGGCCGATAGGGCTCTGGTCGATGTCGATCACCTTGTCGATCAGGTCGAGCCCGTCCAGTCGCCGGTGCTTTCCGGGAACGAGACGCGCCTGCCGGTTGAGCCTCTGGTGCACGGCGCGGTACAGCACGTCGTTCACCAGCGTGGACTTGCCCGACCCCGACACCCCCGTCACGCACACAAAGCAACTCAGGGGGAAGGCGACGTCGATGTTCTTGAGGTTGTGCTGACGCGCGCCGCGCACCACGAGCGCCCTCCCATCGCTGGCTCGCCGGCGATCGGGCATCGGGATCGACCGGCGGCCCGCGAGGTAGTCGCCGGTGAGAGAGGAGGGATGCTCGAGCAGGCCGTCGAGGGGGCCGGAGTAGACGATCTCCCCGCCCTTCTCGCCCGCACCGGGCCCGATATCGACGACGTGGTCGGAGGACCGGATCGTGTCCTCGTCGTGCTCGACCACGATCAGCGTGTTGCCGAGATCGCGCAGGCGCACGAGCGTGTCGATCAGGCGCCGGTTATCGCGATGGTGAAGGCCGATCGAGGGCTCGTCGAGCACGTAGAGGACGCCGACGAGGCCCGAACCGATCTGGGTGGCCAGCCGGATCCGCTGCGCCTCCCCTCCCGCCAGCGTGGCCGAGGCTCGGCCCAGCGTGAGGTAATCGAGGCCCACGTCCACCAGGAACCCCAACCGCGAGTGGATCTCCTTTAGCACACGTTCGGCGATCGTGGTCTCGCGGTCGTTCAGCTCGAGCTTCCGCAGGAAATCGTCGACGTCCGAGATGCACAGCTCGCAGATGTCGTGGATGTTCTTGGTGCCGATGGTCACCGCCAGGGACTCGGGGCGAAGCCGCGCCCCCTTGCACTTGGGACACGGGACCTCCCGGAAATACTGCTCGACGCGCTCGCGGGCGGACTCCGATTCCGCCTCGTCGTGCCTGCGCTCGAGCCAGGGGATCACGCCCTCGAAGGTCGTCCAGTAAGACCGCAGCCTTCCGTAGCGGTTCCGATAGCGAACGTGCACATCCTGGTCATCCGATCCGAAGAGGATGACCTCCGTCGCCTTCTTCGGAAGCTTCTTGAACGCCACGTCTGTGCGGAAGCCGAAAGTCTTGGCGGTCGACTCGAGAAGACGTGGGAAGTATTCGGTCGTTCGCCCCGACCACGGGGCGATCGCGCCCTCCTCGATCGAGAGGTCGGGATTGGGGATCACCAGCTCGGAGTCGACCTCGAGATGGATGCCCAGCCCGTCGCATCGCTCGCACGCGCCGTACGGCGAGTTGAACGAGAAGTTGCGAGGGGCCAGCTCATCGAAGCTGATCCCGCAGTTCGTGCATGCGAAGAACTGCGAGAACATGACGTCTTCACTCGCATCCTCCACGAGATCGATCGCCGCCGTCCCCTCCGCCAGCTTGAGCGCGGTCTCGATCGAGTCCGTCAACCTGCTTCCGATGCCCTCCTTCATCACGAGCCGGTCCACGATGACGTCGACGTCGTGCTGGAAGTAGCGATCGAGCCGGATCTTCTCCGACAGGTCGCGCACTTTCCCGTCGATCCGAGCGCGGGCGAAGCCGCGGCGCGAGAGATCCTCGAACAGCCCTGTGAACTCGCCCTTGCGACCCCGCACGATGGGAGCGAGCACCTGGAAACGCGTTCCCTCGGGCAACTTGAGGACCTGGTCCACGATGCCCTCGGGGGTCTGACGCGCTATCGGTCGCCCGCAGCGGTGACAATGAGGCCGGCCGATCCGGGCGAAGAGGAGCCTCAGGTAGTCGTAGATCTCGGTGATGGTGCCGACCGTCGAGCGAGGGTTCTTCGGCGCGGACTTCTGATCGATCGAGATCGCGGGCGACAGGCCCTCGATGAAGTCGACGTCCGGCTTGTCCATCTGCCCGAGGAATTGGCGCGCGTAGGAGGACAGGGATTCCACGTAGCGTCGCTGCCCCTCGGCGTAGATGGTGTCGAAGGCCAGGGACGACTTGCCCGACCCCGAGATACCCGTGAACACGATGAGAGTGCCCCTGGGGAGATCGAGATGGACGTTCTTGAGGTTGTGCTCGCGGGCCCCCCGGATGACCAGCCGCTCCGAGGAGTCGTGGGTAATGGGAGAAGCCATAGAGGTCAGATGGTAAACGACGCGCCTGTAACTTCCGGTGTGAGCGTAGGAGGGGGGAGGGGGGAACCGGCGGGAGGGGGGAACCAGTGAGGCGCCTTGGCGCCGGGGTTCCCCCGGAGGAGGGGGGAGAATCCCGGCATGAGCGAGCCGGTCAGGCGAGGCGGCACGTGGTGGCGGCAACGTGAGGACGCTACGTGGCTGCGGTGGGACCCGGGGGCCCGCACCTGGGAGGAGCAGAGCTACCCCCCACCGGAGGACGTCGAGGAGGACATCAGGATCGAGGCCGCCCCCCCGCCCCTTGCCCACTACAGGTCGGAGGAGCACGGTCTGTTCGAGCCACTGGCGGACAAGTCCAGATGGGTGACGCGGCTGCTGTGGGTCACGGTCGCGATATCCGTGATCGCGGTGATCTCCGACGCCGCGCAGGTCGCGCTGGTGCAGGAGGCCACCTCGGGAGGAACGGTCACTCAGGCCGAGGCCGACGCCAACGACTCCCGCCAGGGCGCGATCGGGCTGATGCAGGGTGCGGCCTTCGCGGTAACCGCCGGTTTCTTCCTCGTGTGGTTCCACGCGGCCTACGCGAACCTGCCCCGATTCGGGGCCGCGGGCCTCCGTTACAAGACGTGGTGGGCGGTGGGAGGGTGGCTGATCCCGATCGTCAACTTCTTCCGTCCCAAGCAGATCGCGAACGATATCTGGAGGGCGAGCGAGCCGGCGCCCGCGGGCGACCGGACCTGGCGCGACCGCCCGGTGCCCGCGCTACTCGGTTGGTGGTGGGCGGCATGGCTGGCGTCCGGGTTGCTGTCCCTCGGCGCGACCGGGCGACAAGACTCCCTGGATGACCTCGAGGGGGCCTCGACCGCGATCCTCCTGTCGGACGCGGCGGTAGTGGCTGCCGGAGTGCTCGCCTACGTCGTCGTGAAACGGATCACCGAACGGCAGGAGGAGAAGGCGCGCGTCCTGGCCGCGCAGTAGCCTGCGGCGAGTGACGGACCTCTCCTCGTATCGCGCCCAGTTCCCCGTGGTCGAGCAGCGCACCTATCTGATCTCTGCGTCGTTGGGCCCGCTGTCGTTGCGGAGCCGCCGCCTCGCGGAGCAGCACCTCGACTTGTGGCAGCGTCTCGGCCCGGAAGAGCTTTGGTTCGAGCACGCTTTCCCCATGCTGCAGCGGTGCCGCGAGCTGTTCGCGCAACTGGTCGGAGCCGACGCAGAGGAGGTCGCAATCGTCCCTTCCGTCTCGACCGGGTTGTCGCAGATCGCGACCTGCCTCGATCTCGCCGCGCGTCCCAAGGTCGTGCTGTCCGAGATGGACTTCCCGACCAACCATTACGTGTGGCGAGCACAGGAGCAAAGGGGGGCCGAGCTCGACGTTGTGAACTCGCCCGACGGAATACGCATCGAAGAGAGCGACGTGATCGACAGCATCGACGAGCGCACGGCGATCGTGAACTTGAACCGCTCGCTGTTCGAGTCGTCGTGGATCGTCGACGTCGGGCGCGTGGTCCAGGCCGCTCACGAACGCGGCGCCCTTGTGGTGGTCGACGACTTCCACGGCACCGGAATCGTCCCCCTCGACGTTCATGCCCTCGGCGTGGACCTGCTCGTAACCGGGGTGCTGAAGTGGCTGTGCGGGGGTCAGGGCATGGCTCTTCTCTACTGCCGACGCGACCTGATCGAGTCGATGTCACCGCTCGTCGTGGGGTGGTTCGGAACCGAGGAACCCTTCGCGTTCGACCGCTCGGGGCTCCGGTTGCGATCGGACGCGCGTCGCTTCGAGACGGGCACGTTCGCGCTTCCTCAAGCGTGGACGGCGTCCGGAGGGATGGAGATCATCGCCGAGGTCGGGGTCGACACGATCAGAGCGCGCAACCAGGAGCTCACCGGAGCGATCATCGGAGCCGCCGACGATGCCGGTCTCGACGTCCTGACACCCCGCGAGAAAGCGCGTCGAGGTGGCCTCGTGCGCGTCCGCATCCCCGGGGGTGAGGAGTCTGCGGAGAAGGTGCTGCACGCTCTGTTCGAGCGCGACGTGGTGGTGGATCAGCGGGGTGACGCCCTGCGGATCTCTCCGCACTTCTTCAACACCGAAGAAGACATCGAGCGCTGCTTCGAGACGCTCACGGAAGTTATGTGATCGAGATGGCCGGTCAGGCCGCGACCACCTGGGCGCCTCTTTCGGCCTCCGCGTCCCACACCTTGTTGAGCTGTGACTGGTAGTAGGGCAGGGCAAACACGCTGACCACGATGAAAAGCAAGAGCGCGAGCACCGGGATGATCCGCTCCTCGGACTGGGCCTTCTTCTGCGCTTGTAGGATCCGGTCGGCGCTCTTGTAGTAGCTCACGAAAGGTGGAACGAGCAACAAGGCGCCGAGCGTGACCGCTAGCGCTGCGATCCCGGGGCGGTTCTCGATCCCGTAATTCTTGAGCTCGTTGTTGATCTTGTAGTACCAGACGACCGTGTAGATCCCGAGGGTGATGATCGAGAGTCCGAACACCCCCCACGGGTTGCGCCTCTTGTAATAGATGCCGTTGACAACTACGGCGTCGGCCACTGAGGACCTCCTTTGATTGATCGCCGTCCACGTGCTTCTCAGCCGACCTCCCGTAGCTCCCGCTTGAGGTCGTTCACCTCGTCTCGCAGGCGC
>JBOGWZ010000099.1:0-5932 GCA_050694075.1 Actinomycetota bacterium
TGTTGCTGTCTCACGCCGACCGCACCCGCGTCATTTCCGACGACGACCGCAAAGGGATCTCCACGAGAAACCAGGTCGTGCCCGGCACCGTGCTCGTCGACGGCTTCGTGCGCGGGATGTGGAGCATCACGCGGCAGCGGGGCGCCGCCACGCTGGTCATAGAGCTCTTCAAACGACTGTCCAAGAAGCACACCTCGGCGCTCAGCGCGGAGGGAGCCCGACTGCTCGCCTTCGCCGCGGAGGAGGCCGAGAGCCGCGACATCCGATTCGTCCCTCCGGGCTGACCTCGGGCAGCCTATCGATCGACCGAGAAGGTAGGAGTCAACTCATGGCTACCCTGATGAACGCGCACACCGGGTGGGCTCGCTCTCCGCACGTGCCATGGCGTAACCGAGCCTCGGCTACTCCACGATGAATCGGCCCCACATCCCGTGGGAGCTCGCGTGCCCCGGCACGGAACAGATGTAGAAGAAGCTCCCCTCCGTATCCGGCGTGAAGGTCACGGACCCACGCGCGCCGGGTTCGAGGGGGATGTATCTGCGCAGGTTCGGGTCCTCCGTTCCGATCGCGGCGCCCCACAGTGGCTCCGCCAGCTCATCTTGCTCCGCCACGACGACGAAGTCGTGCGCAATCGACTCCTCGTCGAACCGTCCATGTACGTTCTCGAGTGTGACGGTCACCTCTTCGCCCGCGCGGAGCCTGATCGTCGGTCCGGGGGAAGTGATTTCGTCGCCCTTGAGCGCGTAGCCGGCGAGCTCGGCGAATCCCTCTCTCCTGAGCTCGCCGGTGATCAACACGAAGTCGGTGTCGCCGGCTATCTCGCCGGGGTGCCCGGCTCTTCTCGGCCACCCGGCCGGGTTCGCCGAGGCAGCGCCAACCTCCGCCTCAGACTCCGGCGTAGCGGTCCTCGCCGCCTGCGGCTCGACGGAATCGTCGCCACAGGCAACCGCCAGCAGGAGCGCAATCGCAGCCAGCACGGGTCGTCTCAGGACACACTCCGCTGATAGCTCTCGTCGGCAGCATGGATCTATTGCCTACTCAGGGACGCCGATTGAGGGCGCGATAGAAATCGGCGGCCGCCTGCCACCTGGCGGATTCGGCGCGGCGTGCTCTCATGAAGTCGAGCCTCTCTAGCCGCCGGTAGAGGCCTGCTTGGCCCTCGTAGCGCGCACTTTCCGCCTCGAGAGCGCGTTGGGACCGGCCACTCGACGAGATGTCTCGGCGCGAACTCGTAACCCCGGTCGACTGAGAGCCTCCAGAGTCCGTCGCCCAGACACCGATCCCGGCCCCCAGTAGCCCGGAGAGGGCGGCCACGAGGGCGAGCGATGCGATCTGGGTGCGATCGATCCTTGCTACACGCTGTGCTTGCACGTCCATCCCTCCCTTCCTCGGGGGACGCTAGCCGTCTCAAAGCTCGTTGGAACCCGAGAAACCCACGGGATTAAGGCTCATTCGGAGGGCGCCTGGGGGGCCGCCGAACGCCGGGAAGCCAACTCGGCGCGAGAACGGACACCGAGTTTTCTGTAGATCTTCGACAGATTCCACTCGACCGTCCGCACGCTCATGAACAGAGCCTGGGCTATCTCTTGGTTCGAGAGTCCTGTCCCCGCAAGCCCGGCGACGCGCTCTTCCGTGGCCGTGAGGTCGAGGGGAGTGGGCGCCCTCCCTCCAATACGATCCATCTCCGCATCCGACTTCTTCGCCCACTCCGAGGCACCCAGGCGATCGAACATGTTGCACGAAGCCTCCAGAGCGTCCCGGGCCTTTCGCTTCTGCTTGGTTCTCCGGTAGAGCGACCCCAGCAAGAGAATGTTGCGGGCTCGATCGAAGGGTCCGACCGCAGCTTCAGGGAAGTCCCGGGCCTTCTCGAGCACCTCGAGGGCACTGGAAAGATCTTTGCGGGCCGCGAGTACGAGGCCGCGACAGCGCGCTCCCGCAGCCATGGCCCAGATCCGGCGCAGTTGCTTCGCACGGCGCTCGAATGGTTCGAGTATCTCCTCGGCCTCTTCCAGTTGCTTCGCGGCCACCAAGGCCTCCACGGCGTCGGGAAGAAACCTCAACATGCCCGGCTCGCGAATGCCTGCATCCGCGGCTCTTTTCGGAAGTTGAGCGAGGTGAGTCAAAGCGGTCGAGTGGTGACCCAAAGATAGTTCTACGAATCCCAGCACCCATGCATTGCACAAAGCGGTTGTGAAGTTATCGGTGAGCTCGGCGAGCCTCAGTCCCTCCGCCGCGCGAGATCGGGCCGAATCGATGCGCCCCCTTTGTGCGTCGATGAGCCCCAGAGCGTAGAGCCCCATCGATTCGTAGAAGGGCGTGCCCATCTGCACGGAGGTCTCGATACTCATCCGCGCGGCGCGCTCTGAAACCTCCCAATTTCCCGCCCAGCATTCCAACTCCGCCAGATGGAAGAGAAGGGGCGGTATCGCCTCTTCCTCTCCGCCCTCCGTCGTCTGCCTGAGCAGGTCTTCGAATATCGAACGCGCCGCGTCCAGATCTCCCGAGTACTTGAGCGCCAGCGCGAGGACGAAACTGGGACGAGTGACCCAGGTACGCCATTGCCAGGACTCCAGCGGCACTGCCCGCTCGGTGAGATAGCGGGGGATGCCGCGACCCTGGGCGAACTCGAGATACGCCAGTGATTGGAGGGATGCCGCGAGTTCGGCGCGATCCCCCGCGCTCTCGGCGAGGTCAACTGCGACTCGAGCGTGGCTTTCCGCGTCCGGGAAGCGACCCATGAACAACGCTGCGTATGCCAGCCCACGCTCGGACGCCCCCCTAAAGGAAGCGTCGCCCCCGGCCTCGGCAACGGCCTGTTCGAACAAGCTCTCCGCCGTTCTCCAACCGTTGGTAGTCGCTCGAACCATGCCGAGTTTCTGAAGCGCCTCGGCCCGTTCGAGTCCGGGCGAGCAGTGGGCAAGCGCTTGCTCGTAGACGGTTCCGGCCCGCCCGGCATCTCCGGCCTCGAAGTAGGCGATCGCCGCGTCCATCAAGCGCCTTCGCAGATCGTGGGGACGGTTGGGAGGGGTCAGTCGCTGGGCCATCTCCGAAAGGTCCACGGCGCTCTCGGGCGCGCCTCGAGCGCGAGCTCTTCTCGCCGCGAGGTCGAGGGCATCCGCCACCTCGGGGTCGGGTCCCTCGGCGGCCAGGGCAAGATGCCTCGCGCGCTCGTCGGGATCCGAGACGACGCCGCACAGACGTTCGTGGAGCGCGCGCCGGTTGCGAGCGGAGAGTTCCGAATAAGCGGTCGTCCCGAGCAGCGGGTGGACCAGGTCGAGTCGGTGACCTGAGAGCTTGAGGACTCCCGCCTCTATCGCCTCCGAGACCGCGTCCTCGTTTCCCTCGTCGCTCTCCATCGCGTCACGAACGAGGGCGACGCTCGGGCGTGCGAGGGCAAAGACCGTAACCACCGACCTCTGGGCATCTACCGAGAGTTGCTTGAGGCGGTCGCTAACGAGCATGCGCAGCGCGTTCGGCACGGGCAAAGGCTCCCCAGGAGTGACATTCACTCCGGATCGGCCCATGGCCCGTGCGATCTCCAGGGCAAAGAATGGATTTCCTCCCGAGACCTCGTGGAGCTTGTGCGCGACCGCGCGAGGAAATGCGCCTAGATGAGCGCGGACCAGGAGCTCCAGGGAGTCCCGATCGAGAGGTCCCACAACTTGATGGAAGAAGCGTTCCTGAGAAACCGCTCGATCCAGGTTCAGAGGGATCCCTTCTGGATCTTCCGATCGCGTCGACGCGAGCACCCCAATCCGCGCTTGTCCGCACCTTCTGCTTGCAAAACCGAGAACTCGCGTCGAAGGTGCATCGAGCCACTGCAAATCGTCCACAGCCACCAGCAACGGCGTGTCCTCGGCGAGACACTTGGCGACGCCGAGGAATCCAAGCGACACCGCCCGGCTCTCCAGAGGCGCGCTTCCCGCGTCCGCACGGAGCAGCGCGACATCGAGTGCTCGGGTCTGGGGAGCGGGAAGCGTGTCGAAGGCTGCGCTGGAGACATCATCGAGCAAATCCCCCAACCCTCCGAACGCCAGTTTTCGTTCCGACTCGGCCGACCGACACGACAGGACGCGATAGGAACGCTGGAGGGCCATATCTACGGCCTTGGTCCAGAGCGTGGATTTTCCGATCCCTGCTTCGCCCTCGAGAAGGAGGACCGCGGGACCTTCCTCCAGCGCATCCAGAAAGCGCGCCAGAAGCTCGGTCTCTGCATCCCTCCCTATTAGTCCAGTGCTCATACTTGGTCCCCGGGTCGATACTGCTCCCGCCTGGTTTGAGGGACAAGGGGGTCGTTCATGTAAGGGCGGGTCTCGACCAGCAAGCCCCTGGTCAGACCGATGAGTTTCGGCCGGCCGACGGGTCTCTTTGGGAGGAGGACAGCGAAAGGAGGTCCGCGGTTGGTCGCTCCCGAGCAGTCGCGGACGACACTAGTGCGTGCGGTGCGACCGCCGGCCGAGCCGAGCACGATCGTCTTGGTCGTCAGCGGTCCGCTGGCCCGCGCCGACATAGCGCCGCTGTGCGAGCGTGCCCGCGTTTTGCTGGAGGGCAGCGACGCCGAGCGGGTCGTCTGCGATGTGGGCGCACTCGTCGACTCGGATGCGGTCACGGTCGAGGCCCTGGCCCGGCTGCAGCTCACCGTCCGGCGATTGGGGCGCCGGGTCCGGCTCCGGCGGGCATGCGGCGAGCTGCAGGAGCTGCTCGCCCTCACCGGGCTGCGCGGCGTGTTACCGCTATGTACGGGGTTACCGCTCGAGCCGCGGGGGCAGGCCGAAGACGGGGAACAAGCTCGCGGTGTCGAGGAAGAAGGAGATCCCGCTGATCCGGCCGTTTGAGATTTCGAGGACCTGGAGCGACCAGGGCTCGTGGCCCCCGTCCGGACTCGGCTTGTACTGCCCGAACGCCGGCGAACCGTTCGCGAGAGTCGGGACCAAGCGAGAGCCTCTACAACCGATGCCCGGTCCGAGGCACCACTTACGGATGTCCTCGTGGGTCCGCAACCACAGCTCATATGGCGGCATGGACCAGGTGGCCTCCTCGTGAAGCAGGGAGGTCAGCGAGTCCATGTCGTACCGCTCGAAGGCGTCCACGTATCGTCCCAGGAGCGCTCGCTGTCGTTCATCCATCGGTTCAAGCAAGTCGCTGGAAGCGGCGTTGCTGGTCGCGAGCCCAGCACGAGCTCGTTGGAGCGCGCTGTTGACCGACTGAACGGTGGTGTCCAGCAGCTCCGCGACCTCAGCCGCCTTCCAGCGCAGGACCTCCCGCAGTATCAGCACCGCTCGTTGTTTGGGCGGAAGATGCTGCAGCGCAGCGATGAACGCAAGACGGATCGTTTCCCGCTCGACCGCCAGCTCGGCCGGGTCGCCATCCTCCGGCAGGACACGGCCGTCGGGGATCGGCAGGATCCACGTGGCCTCCGGTAGCGGGTCGCCGAGGGGTACATCGGCCGTCTTCGGGGGCGCGAGGTCCATCGGGCGAGCCCGACGCTGGCTGCCGTGCAGCATGTCGAGGCACACGTTGGTCGCGATGCGGTAAAGCCACGAGCGCAGCGACGCCCGGCCCTCGAAGCTATCGAAGCTCCGCCACGCCCGTAGCAGCGTCTCCTGCACGGCGTCCTCCGCCTCGAAGGTCGATCCCAGCATCCGGTAGCAATAGGCGGTTAGCTCCAGCCGATGCTGTTCCAGCCGCCGCTCCAGCTCCCTGGAATCGAGGGTTGCGGTCCCTTGTTCGTCTGTTGGTGCCATCTCCGTCATGGCCGTCAACCATATGACGGCCGACAAGAGAAAAGGTCATCGGGACCGATGAGTCTTCGGGCCCCCCGCAGTCCAACCACAGAGAAGACGAACAGGAGGTGAAAATGCCCCTCGAGAACGAGACCATCGCCCCGCCCCGGGCCACCCGGCGGGAATGGATCGGGCTCGCCGTGCTCGCC